>JAKSCO010000126.1 GCA_022360575.1 Bacteroidales bacterium
TTGTTGCCGATTAGGTATAAATCTGTAAATTTTACTTAATACTTGAAAATAAAGAATTTTAGGGCGTTGATTGACGCTTTTTACTTCTTTTTGGCTGTAGGTAAATATCTTTTTTATTGCAAAGTACGCCCTCTTATTTGTTTATTAATTGGTAATAGGCAGTACTATAACTACCCAAAGACAGTTATAGTATAGCTCTGTTAATTAATTCGTAACACTTTGTTGTAGATAATGTTTTCTATTCTCTTAGAATATAAATAACTCGATTCTTAGTTGAGTTCTAAGTAAAATCGTTTTTTAATAGTGATTTCAGAATATTATGGGAATGCTCATAACTTTGTGTCAAATTATGTTTATACAAATTATTTTACAACTAAGGGTTCAAATATATTTTTTTGTTTCTCAATCCACAAATACTGTATCTGTTTTTTGGGATTTTAGTGCAAGGGGGGTTTGGGTTGACGTTTGGTAAAATTTTTCTAAATTTTATTTAGTTTCCATTAAAGGAAACGCCATAAGCGACAAATGAGTTGTTATACCCTAAGTTATTGTTATCCAAAATTTCCTCATACCGCTTAATAACGACCTATAACATTGTATTTATTCAGTTTTTAAAGAATTTACTTTCTCTTGTAACAGTTTATTTTCATTTTTTAGAGATTTCATTTCTTTATTCATCTCAATCATATAAAGAGTCAATTCTTCAATCTTTTCAAGTAATTTTGTATTCAACTCACCTAAGTTAAGCCCGTTTTCTTTTACATCACTTGATTTTGGAATACCTTCAAGATGTCCTTTAGTTTTAATATGAGTTTCAACCTCATCAAGCGATTTTAATTTATAATCTTCAGAGAAAACATAGTCGGGGTGTGGAATATTTAAATCTACTATTATTTCTTCTGCATGAATTTTTCCTTTAACAGTTAGAGCCTGATCTGGTTTTGTTGTCCCAATTCCTACATTACCACCCTTAGGATTTAGTAGTAAATTATAAGCACTATTCCCAGCAGAAAAACTTCTAGATTGAATCCAACTACCAATCCTTCCATCAACCCCTGCTGTAAAAGAGGTATTTCCTTCTGAAGCATTTTCTAAAATCAGAAATCCATTTGCAGGATTTTGCAATTCAGATGGAGCTTCTCTATTTGCTCGTATTTGCAATTTTCCAATAGGGTTTGTTGTTCCAATCCCAATTTTACCACCCTTAGGATTTAGTAGTAAATTATAAGCCCTGTTCCCAGCAAAAAAACCTCTAGATTGAATCCAACTACCAATACTCCCATCAACCCCTGCTGTAAAAGAGGCATTTCCTTCTAAAGTATTTTCTAAAATCAGAAATCCATTTGCAGGATTCTGCAATTCAGATGGAGGTTCTCTATCTGTTCGTATTTGTAATTTTCCAATAGGATTTTCTGTTCCAATTCCAACTTTATTCCCTGTTTCTGTAATTTGAGAATAAGCTGTTATCGAAAATAGAACAATAAACACAGTAATAAATTGTTTCATTTTAATTAATTTGATTTATATATTTATGTTGAGTATATGCAAAGCAAACAATAGTGAACTATCTCTTTCTACTTATTTGGATTTTACAGGATTACCATTACCTTGGATTATTAGTTCCATACATCCTCTAGTTACTTACCATATCTAAATCCATCTTTTAGTAACATCTAATGGCTCCCGCTTAAATATAAATTTACAAACATTATACTTAAATCCTTTTTCGTACTTCCTCCTTTGTTCGTTTTCATATTTCTCAAAGAGAAAGAGCTTAACTTAGTGTCCGCTCAAATATAGCTATTTCAAAGCAAAAACAAAAAAATGCAAATAAATTATCATCGATACGACTTGGGATGCGTGATAAAGCCTATTTTGTAATTTTATTAGAAAAATATCAGCAAACCTTGAGTTTTTGAATCAAGATAAAAGAACAAGAAGAATCATCTTTTTCAGTAAAACCTAGTTAATAATCGAACTCAAGTTAATGATTTCGTTAAGCTATTCTAGGAATATTATAGCATTACTTTTCTTAAATATCTTAGAATAAGAAAAAAAATTAGAATAGATACAACAGAAATTATTATAAAATAAAATATTTTTTTTGATTTAAGTTCGTCTTGTTTTCGGATTATATCAAGAGCTGTATCTAAAATTGGATCATTATTACCTATAAACTCATTAAAATCTATCTCTACTACATAATCAGGGATTACTCCTCGTCCCCATAAAATATCATTTTTATCTTTTTTACTAAAAATACTTTTAACTAATGGAATATGAAGCTCAATACCTGTATTCTTAAGATATACTTGAGCAAAAGTAGTTGCATTCAATTGACAAAAAGTAGATCCTGTTTCTCTTCCAATAATTTTACCAAGATTATACTTATAAACTAAAGCTGGAAATATTGCTGAAGCTGATTTTGAAAACTCGTTAATTAAAATATAAAGATTTTTATCAAAATGAAGGTTTTTATTTGGTTCAATAAAAGGGAAATTATTTTCTGTTAAATAATATCCTTTCTTATTTTTTATTTCTTTATAATTTTCAAATAAACAACTCTCATATGAATGATTAATACTATTCTTAAAAAGTTTATAACTATCTTTTTTATTAACCATTTCAGATAGTGTTATTTTAAAAGGTTTTTGAGCTACAAGTGAAAATATTTCTTCTATTATTTTTATATCTCCTCCTAAATTATTTCTTACATCAATAATTAAGTGTTCAAGTGTAGGTTTTGTTACAAAATTACTAATGGTATCAATATCTGAATTGAGCAAATCAAAAGTATTTAATTTAATTAGTCCAATATTTGTAGATAGATTTTTAATTAAGAACCTTTCATCTTCTTCTTTCCTTATTTTCGGGAAAAAATCTTCAATATTGTATACAGAATAACTAAAAGTCATTTTACTATTATCTGCAAATTGAATTTTCACCTCATCTCCATTCCTTTTTCTTGTTAATCTTTGATAATACTTCCAAAAATATAACAACAATAATCTTTTATCACACGATTCTATATATCCATCATTACCATAAATCATTTTCTTAACTCTAGGTATTATAGTTGAAATACTATCATCATCAATTTTTATTATCTCTTTATTAAGAAATTTTTTATATTCCGGAAGCGTAGAATAAATTATTACACTATCTGATTTAACACCATATAAAATAGGTAGATTTGAATTATTTGCTATTTTATATTTTTTTGATATAATAGCAGTATGACTATCTCTGATTGATTTAATAATCGGTATTATAATCATTTTAAACTCTTCTGTTGTCATAGGATATCTTATACTTTTATATACTTCATCAAAAAGCTTGTCCATCTCTGACTTAGAGGTATAATCATATAACCCGGGGTGACCTTCTTCGAGTGATTCTCTAAAAATAGTAAAATCTTGTTTCAATTTCTGAACTGAGTGCTTATATGTTATATAATCAATCTTGTTTTCTTTTGGCGAAATAAAAGTTGATCTAAGACCAAAAATACTCATCGGATCGCTAGGTATTGATGCTATTTCTCGACTAAAACCAATGCAAGGTTGTTTTATAGCTTTGTAAGCATAGCTACTATGTCCTATAATTTCTCCTTTTTTTAAAATGTAACCTGTTTTAAGACCTTCTCTCAATTTAAGCCCCCAAATACGAATCTTTTCTCTTTTTCCTACAGAGATTGTTACCATTGTACTAATATATTTTACCTCTGTATCTGGACTTAAACAAACACCTTTACATTGTTCAAATAATTTCTTGAGATCTTCATTATTATTAACAGGTATTGGGATACCAGAAATCTTATCCAAAGTGTTAAAAACTAGATGATTAACACTAATAATCTCTCCATTACAAGGAGAAATCACTAATGAATTTTCTTTAGCTCCAATAAAGAGTGTAGAAAAATTTAGTTCCTCATTTATAAAATCTTGTGGCTGATAAAGGATATCTTGTCCAATGTAATTTCCTTTTATAGGCCAAGTATAATTTTGAGAAAACAAAGTTATTGTAGAAAATATAGACAATATGAATACTATAAATCTCATGATTTTATTTTTAATAAAAAGTTTATTTATGTTTTTATTTACTCCAGCTGTCAGTATCTGGATTATAGTGGCATAAGTTTGCAACTCCTATAGCATATTCTGTATTTGATTCTGATGGGCATATCCATTTATATATACATTTATTGCAAACAGGCGCATTTCTTATACCAAATAAATTAAAGATAAGGAATTTATAAAAACGAATAATTTTTGTGTTCGATGTAGAGACGCAAAATCTGGCGTCTCTGTAGATAATATTAAACAGAAATTTTTAATCATTTATTAACTATACTTTTAAAAAATTCTTTTCCTTCAGAATGCTTTTTAAAATAAAAGACCTGATGTTTTGCACTTCTTAAATCAAATTCTTCGTAAGACTTTTGTTTATATATACAACTCTTTTGTTCTTCTTTATCATATGGAGGATATGGGCATTTATTATTCATTTTTAATTTAAAATTCAGTATTTCTTTTGATTCAGCTATACTACACAATCCAATTAAACCTCTTCTATAATCAATTTGATTTTGCTCTTTGTATTTTACATAACCACAGGTGTCATTTACTTGAATAAAATTTAATGTTCCATAATTATTGGGATCAATAATATCTTCTAATGAGGCAAATGTCGATGGTAAAAATTTGCCTTGAACTACAGCATTAAATAACATTTGGTGAATTTCATTGTAATTAAAATTATAATTTATAAGAAACCTGAACTTTTTTATTTTCTTTTTAGAGAGCTTTGATTTTAAGTTAATTAATTGATAATAATGTAAAAAAGTAAAATATGTATACGAAAAATCCGTACAATGTTCTCTATCGTGAAAACTTTCGTTAATAAAACCATATGTTTTTACAATATCTCTTATTCTTTCGTAATTTTCAATTACACATTCTACATATCTTTTATAATAAATTGTATCTATATTTTTTTGTCGAGATAAGTTTTGTTCCTTGAAATATCGTTTCTTTAATTCATTTGTTAATGATTGATTTCTTTTTATTTTTGATTCGCTGATAACAAGTTTGAGTTTATCCCAATAATGAGTATTTTTTATCGAATCATAATCTTTTGCGTTGAAACACTCTAATGAAAATCCCATTTTTATTAGATGTTCTAAAAAAATAAAACTATTGCTATAATCATTAATTTTTAATGCGCATAAATTTGCATTTTTTATATCTTTAATAAAAGGGGTGTTTTTTAAGCTAAAAGCTACCTCATAGTGCTTAATAGCTTTGCCAAATAGCGAATTACTAATAGCTATCTCAGCTTTGTTAATTTCATTATAATATGAAATAGCATTTTGGGCTTTTATTCTTAAAGATAAAGAAAATACAAGAAATAGAATTAAGTATTTTTTTTTCATAAAAATCATTAAAGACATTTTAATTAATTTTTGATAATAATTCCAGAATAATAAAATTTATATTATCCCTACTCTTTGGTTTTTCGGGGATCACCATATAAGATTCTTTTTATGTCTTGATCAACATTTAGTTTAATAGATTTCTATTTCAATAAAAAAATTCTGTGAATCTCCCTCAATACTACTCATTTCCTGTCTAAAAAACAATCATTACAAACAAAACAAATGTTGCAAACATCTACATATCTCTTCTAGTATACCATCTTTATAAAAGATTTTTCTTCTCAAAAAAATATCACCCAAATCAAAAACCCTATATTTCGCAGGCCTTGCATACGATTTGCATTGGTGCTATTTTCTTTCGAACTATTTATTGTGAGATATTTATAGTAATTCTAAATTCAGTTGTATGCGCAACGGTATAATCTTTGTTGTGTATTAAA
>JAKSCO010000288.1 GCA_022360575.1 Bacteroidales bacterium
CGCCGCTTTATGTTTGGGATATCCCGATCGAAGAAACGAATTCCAACCCTTACATTGATTAATGGCTATGAAGAAGCTGATTTTAACAATAATAGCATTATGGAGCTTTTCTGCTTGCGACAATCCTTATGACTTGGTGGAAGCTGACAAAACATATAATGGAAAACCTTTCGTGAGCTTGAATGCCGAACAAGGTGTTGTGTATTTGTCAGTTAATGAAGACAAGAATAATACTGACCGGCCGGGCGTGCTGAAGGACAGCTTGTTAATTAATAGGCCACTGGATCATGATCTTACCGTTACGCTGGAAGCGGTACCGTCTGAAACTCGGGGAACGGTTGGCAAGAATTTCCGTTTTGACGTGCAGGCTGTGATTAAGGCCGGGAAGTCCTACGGATACTATACGGTTCAGGTTTTGGATCTTCCAGAAGATCAGATTAGTCAGAATAAGCTTTCTTTGTGCATTAAATCCGTTGACGATACAGACGTAATTGCTGGTTTATACGGATTGAAAAAAAAGAATGAAGAGCGGAAAAAGCATTTTAAGACTTATTCATTTAAAAAGTAATCATTTTAATACAACGAAGGAATAGCCCTTCACAAACACATGAGACTATGAAAAAGCTAAATTTGTTATTTCTTTTGTTTTTGGGAACAATGATCAGTTTTTCATCTTGTTCAAAAGACGATGAGGTAGAACTGACGCCTGAACAAAAGAAGGAAAAGGAGAGACTGGAGTTTGTTGCGAAGGCAAAAGCAAATTTTGAGAAGATTGTGTCTAAAAAATGGACAATTGAGAGGTTTGATGGATCAAAAAAATTTAACGAGGCGTCTAAGGATAAAGAAAATACTGATGCATATTCCAAGGGAAAGAAAGTTGGGATTGCTCCAAAATTAAATCTTCTATTGTCCTTTAAAAAAGAAGGGGACGATTATAAAATGAAAGTTGATTTAAATGCTTCAGGAAGTGATTTAATTGCAAAATTATTAAAATATCAAGATGCTATTTTTGGATTTCAGACAGGTGTCCTAATTGCAGATAGTAATCC
>JAKSCO010000028.1 GCA_022360575.1 Bacteroidales bacterium
TATAGGTGTTATATTATACGATTTCAATATCGAATCACCCTTAGCACTTACATCTATCTTAAAATTAGATAATACTGTATTTTGTTTCGATGAGTATGTAATATCAAACCATTGCGAATAGTTTATTTGTGAGCATACTCCGAAACGATCAACGGTTTCTTGTTGAGAAACGATACGAGGAATCGAATTTATTAAATGAGTTCCCTGCTCTAATATTGCAATTGTTCCGAACTTATGTACCAGCACAATTCCGGATTTAGTAAATGGCCACTGGTTATTGTGCTGTTCTTTATATAGTTTTACCAACCATTGCGGAAACTCACTGTTCTCGGTTATATCTAAACTTTCAAAATACCGACCTGTCCATCCACTCCAATTTAGTCCAAATATTGTTTCTACTTTCTGACGGATAAGCTCGTTTGTAGGAGCATTATACAAGTTAAACTCAGTAATTATAAGTTTGCCTTGTTGTTTCATATCTTTTAATAATAAATAATCGTTCTGATTTAGACCTCCATATACCTTTTGATTGTATTTTAATTCTTTTTTGTTTTTTTTATACCACTCGTTGTAATACACTCCGTAAGTATCGGTATAATACAACATGTCGTAATTTTTCGAGAAATCGCTAATTTCGTGTATCCGAATACTCTTAAAGGTAAAATCATCGTCTGCCGAATGCGAAGGGAAAAAACCATAATAATCTTCATTTATATCATACAAATTACCATCGGGTTTTACATACTTATTATAGTTTAATATCCAACTAAACGATTTATGTTCTGTTCTTTCTGGGGTAGGCACTGTTTTGTCGAGGATATAAATATTTAGTGTTTTATCGGTTTTTAAATACCACATAAACCAACTAATAAATAAAATTGTAATAACAGAACTTAATATTATTATCGGAATAAGAATTTGTTTTCTCATAAATATTGTAGTTATAATCAAACAAGGCTAAATATACAAATATTCGGTTTAAATACAAATATGCCAGAATCTCAAATCAGATATAATAATATTTTATACCATTAAGACTAAAAATATTAAAGCATCTTTTGATTCAGTATTAAATTTTACTACTAACAAGCTATTAATCCGAATTGTCGATTTGCTTAATTGCATCTCTGAATTTATGAACTGGTTTGTTACACACATTGTCTTTACAGATATAAATTATCGGATTTTCATCAACAAATCTATTTTTAAGAATCGGTAAACTGCTATTGCTACCTCCGGCAAATATGGTATTCGGAATAAAACATTTTGCAAACTCTTTTCTTATTTCATGAACATTTTCGCCTCCTACTATACAAACCTCATAAGGTTTATATACAAACTGAATTAATAAATCGAACCAATTTCCATAATAATCGGGGTTTTCTTTTAAGTTCGATAACATATTGGATAGCATCTGCTTTGCCTCAATAATATATCTATCTTCGAGAAATAAATATCCTAATCGAAATAAATTATGAGCCATTACCGAGTTTGACGAAGCTATAACATGATCGGTTATAGCCATAGGACGAGTTACTAATTGTTTATCATGACTAGATGTATAAAAAAACATCGCCGAAGTATTATCATAAAAATGATTTGTGACGTAAGTAAGCAAAGCTTTAGCTGAATTTATATAATGCTCATTAAATGTTGCCTGATATAAGCTAAGTAAAGCATCTATAAGTAAGGCATAATCATCTAAAAATGCTTTTATTTTTCTTTTCCCTTTTGCATAAGTCCGATACAATTGGTTATTCTTCGTTATTAAATTTGTTTCGATAAACTTAAAACTTTGCTTTGCCTGCTTTAAATACAATTCGTTATCAAAAACATTATAAGCATCGACAAGAGCTTTTATCACCAACGAATTCCACGAAACTAAAATCTTATCATCTAACAATGGTTTGATTCTTTTTTCGCGTTGATTAAATAAAATTTGTTTCGATTCGCCTAGTATCAGATCAAGATTTTCGTTTGTAAGCTTATATTCTGAACATATTTCTTTTTTCGTTTTCGTTATATTTAATATGTTTTTGCCTTCCCAATTTCCTTGTTCTGTTATATCGTAATAATCACAAAAGATATCCGAATTTTCTTTTAACAATAAATCGATTTCGCTTTTTTGCCAAACATAAAATTTACCTTCCTCGCCTTGGCTGTCTGCATCAAACGAAGAATAAAATCCTCCTTCAGGCGATTTCATTTCGCGCAAAATAAAACTTATAGTTTCTTCTACAATTCTTTTATATTCTTTATCAGGATTAATCTTATAAGCTTCGGAGTATAGACTTATTAACTGGGCATTATCGTATAACATTTTCTCGAAATGAGGAACCAACCATTTTTTATCAACCGAATAACGAGCAAAACCACCGCCTATATGATCGTAAATTCCCCCACCTGCCATTTGCATTAACGACCGATTTAGTTGATTGAGGATATCTTTATCACCCGAATGGTAATAATATCGCATTAAAGGATAATAACTAACTGGTAAAGGAAATTTAGGTGTCTCTATAGTTCCTCCGTATTGTTTATCGAAATTCTTACGCAGTTTCAAAATTATATTTAAAATATCTTCGAAAGAAAATTCTGATTTTTCGTTTACTTTAACTACATGATCAACCACATTTAAATTACGCTTTAAATCATCGGCAGCTTTTTCGAAACGTTGCGGATCAGACGTATAACTTGCAGACAGATTTTTTAGTAAATCCGTCCACATCTGAGGATTAAAATATGTACCTCCATATACAGGACGCCCATCGGGCATAGCAAAACAATTTAAAGGCCATCCGCCACGTCCTATTATTAACTGAACGGCATTCATATATATTTGGTCGATATCCGGACGCTCCTCTCGGTCTACTTTTATACAAACAAAATGCTCATTCATAATCTTTGCTATTTCTTCGTTTGCAAACGATTCGGTTTCCATTACATGACACCAATGACAAGCAGAATAACCAATACTAATTAATAGTAATTTATTTTCTTCGTTAGCTTTGTTTAAAGCTTCGCTACCCCAAGGATACCAATTAACTGGATTGTTTGCATGTTGTAATAAATAAGGGCTGGTTTCGGATATCAGTTTGTTTGTATATTTTTTCATGCGTTTAATATTTACACCTTATCTGAAAAAAGATTTTATATATTTTAACTATAAATCTGTTCAGATATAATATAACTAAACAAGCAAACAAGCTAATATGTTTAATACAGAAGTAAACATCCTCCAAAAATTACCCTAGCAAAAGAAACATTTAATAAATATGTAAAAAATTTTATCAGTACGATGTGTTGAAAACATTTTGTCGACTGTATTTTGCCTACTCAACCCATCGAGAGTATTTTGCCAAACCCAAAATACGGAGATATCTTCGAGATGAAATTTAAACTAATCCAACTTAAGTTGATATACAAAAGAAAGAGGCTGTTCGAAACGAACAGCCTCTTTCTCACATTTCAACTAAAACAATTTAATCCTTTATTACAATCTTTTTAGTTATTGTTTTATTAGTAGTATTTAAAACTAAGTAGTAAATACCCGCATCTAAATTTCTATTTCTCCATAAAACACTATGTTTTCCTGAAGGTTTGTAGGTATTTATCAATACTTCGATTAAGCTACCTTTAGTATCGTATAAACTAATATTAACGTTTGATGTTTTTACTAGTTCGTAATCGATGTGAGTAAATTCATACATCGGATTCGGATAAATACTTATATTGTCTTCTCTTGTATTAGCAAGCTCGTCGACAAAAACAACAGGCTCTGTAACGTCAACAGAATCGCAATAAGTATTTGACTGACTAATAATAGGATCTTCGATAGTTAAACAAACATTATATACCCCAGGGCTTGCATAAACATGGTGAGGTCTTAATGTCCAAATATCGACAATATTTGATTTTTGTGCTGTTTTATCACCGAAATCCCATATTAATCGAGCACCACCACCAACACTTAAACCTATAATATCAACAGGTTTTCCTTTGGTTTCGCTTATAGTATCGACAGTATATGTAAAGTAAGCTTTAATACCTGTATTTCCGGCACCTACATTAATATACTTATACTCTTGGCTTTCGCAGTTTGTTGCTGAGTTTGCAGTTAATAAACTCACAGGATAATAGCCAGCCTCGCTATAAGTATGTGTTGGATTAGCCTCGGTTGAAGTAGTATTGTCTCCGAAATCCCATAAGTACGATGTTGGATTACCTACAGACTGGTCAGAAAATACAACAGTAAACGAACTAGAATCAATATCGTAATTAAATTCAGACAAACAATTTGTTGCCTCTTCGTTAGATACTAGTACATTTTTACATACAGTATTAACCATATCTGTTGCTATATTCGAAGCCGTTAAACAAACATAATTGTAACCATTTTCAGTATAAGTATGCGTAGGATTTTCTTCAGTTGATGTTGCGCCATCTCCAAAACTCCACAAGTACGTTAAGTTATTTCCTAACGATAAATTAGAAAATACCAGCGTATTCGTTTCGAAATTCGATTGAGCAATAAAATCGGCATGAATATCATTTCCTACACTACTTATAAGTATCGTTTTCTCTTCAGAATCGATACAACCATTGGTTGGATTATGAGTGTTTAAACTTACTGTAAAAAATCCTGGAGCAATATATTGATGAATTGGATTTAAACCTTTCTGATACGATCCATCGCCAAACGACCAGTTAAAGTCAGTTGCTCCACCTAAAGTACTATTAATAAAGTAAGCTGTATTAGAAAGCGAATCAACATAAACTGAGAAGTCGGCACTA
The DNA here is from genome assembly GCA_022360575.1 of Bacteroidales bacterium. Classification (GTDB taxonomy): domain Bacteria; phylum Bacteroidota; class Bacteroidia; order Bacteroidales; family UBA12077; genus UBA12077. The sequence goes on from JAKSCO010000028.1 coordinate 4,795, forward strand.
CAACTAATATCACCTATCTGCACATCTTTTTCGATATGATCCATACACTGAGTTAGGTTATTTCGAACAGTTAATTTTACTTTATATAACCCAGGCTCGCTAAAACTATGCATTGGATTAGTCTCATAAGAATACGTTCCATCATCAAAATCCCAGAAATATACTCCAATATTTCCTATAGCATGCTCGGTAAATTTTACTTGATTCGTAACTAAATCCGTAACCGTAAATTCGAAATCAGCATTACAGTCGGCTACACCAACCTGCACCATTTGAGCTATGTAATCGCTACAATCGTTTACAGTATCTCGAACAGCAAGACTAACATGATAAAATCCTGGTTGGCTATATACATGAGAAGGATTGCTTCTAGAAGATGTATTTCCATCTCCGAAATCCCAGAACCACAAGTTTGCATTACCTGTCGTTAAGTTAGTAAAATTAACTTCGCGTGTTACAGGTTCTACATAATAGCTAAATTCTGCACTAGTATTACACGTTAACGAACCTATTTGTAGCTGTACACACATTTCGTCGCTTTCACCAGTAGCACTATTAAATACTGCTAAACATACAGGATAAAAACCCGAAGATGTATAAGTATGTACTACAGTATCTGTATTTGCATGAGTTCCATCTCCTAATATCCAATACTTATTGGTAATATTTCCGGTAGATGTATTTATTAATCGCACTTCGCGATTATCTGGATTTATAAAATAGGTAAACTGAGCATCTACAATCACATCACTAGTATCTGCAATAACAATTTCTTTACATTCGTGATCTGTTGAGAAAGTATGACGATTAAATATTCTTAAACAAACATTGTATTCGTCACCAACAGCATATGTATGTGTTGGATTTGGAACAGTATCCCAATTTCCATCACCAAACTCCCAATACCAATTTGTAATTTCTCCTTCAGATGCATCAGTAAACACAATACGATTATCATCTTGTTCGATAAAATAACTATAATCAGCATGCATATTACTATCACCAATTGCTACTTCGTGACATATATGAGATAAACATCCCGTAGCATTATTTCTTACAGTTAAACATACCGGATATATCCCTGGCCTAGTATAACTATGTGTCGGAGATGTATCATTAGAGAACATACCATCGCCAAACTCCCAATACCATGAGGATATATTTCCTATCGATTGATTTTCGAATACTATTGATCTGCTAGTTTCATTAACATAATAAGTAAATTCGGCAAAACAATCTACACTACCAACTGTAATTGTAGCAAAAGACTCGCTACTACAATTAGTTATTGTATCATGCACTATCAGATATACATTATACACTCCATAGTCTTGGAAAGTATATACAGGCTCGGTAGAATTAGAAATATGTCCATCTCCGAAAATCCATAAATACGAATTTATTTGACCTGTTGAGTTATTACTAAATGTTACTGTCTTGTCTTCAATATTATAAGTAAATTTCGCATCACAATTAGTTATTCTTCGAACAACTCGAACAAGATGTTCTTGAGTTGTACTACCACAACCATTTGTCACAGTTAAGCTCACGGTATATTCTCCCTCTTGTCTATACGAATGTATTGGTTGCATTTCTGTAGATGTATTTCCATCTCCAAATTCCCATAAATAAGTATCATTTTCATTATAAGGATTCATGTGGCTAACATAAAATTGCACTTCTTCATTTCTGAATACTTGTAATTTATCTGCAAACCAATATGCTTCAGGCAGATTTGTTGTATCTATTACTACAGTAGTATAAATACTATCAACACGTCCGCATGAGTTTGTAGCAAGAACAAGCTCATTAAACTCTCCTACATTAGGATAAACATGCTTAAATCGAGACTCTGTAGTAGTTAATGCATCAGATAACATCCAAGTGTAAGAAGTTCCTCCTGAAATATATAATTCAACACTGTCTCCAGGACATCCGGTTATATCTTCAAGATGATCATACTCCCAATCAGCACCATCTATCTTAAACGACTTTCCAGCTAAAAGATTTAACCTATGATCGCAGGTATCTGTCATATTTTCGAGAGATAATTGATTGTTTGCAATAGCAAACTCATATCTAAAATTAGACTCAGGACATAGTTGAACATCTGATTGAATAAAATTTAGAGTAGTATCATTTAATTGACGAAGATATCCCTTAGATACTAGAGTTTGTGTGTTGTCTTTATCATTTCCTATATGAAGGTCATATTGCAAATTATTATCATCGTTATCAAAAATTGTTAAAACAACAAATGAACCATGACCTGATTTATAATACCACCTATTACGAATTTCATCATTATTCATTAAGCAAGGACCTTCTTGCCAATCGCTTGCATCAAGTATTAAACTTGCCGAATAAGGAGACGAATTTATAGATGTCTGTCCATTCGGTTCTAACGGAAATGTTGCTACAGTTTCGTCATTTGCATTTTTAGGAAACGACAATAACTGAGGTTCACTATCTAAATTATCAGGATTACAGAACCATCCAACAGCGAAACTAACTTCAGGTTGAGTAATATTAAATGGAACATACATTAATGTAGAAACTGGTGCTTTTACTCGAACAAAACCATCTGGTTCTCCCAAATCTGGATTGGTCATAATATCTCCATACCATGCAAATAGAGTTACTATACTATCCATTGGGTGAGTTTGTCCCCAATTAAGCAATTCGAGAGGAACTGTAAATGCATGTGCATTATAGCTTGGAGCACTCCAATCTTCAACATCTCCTCCTTCTCTATCTATTGTAGAATTTCCTATGTAATAAAAAGGTACTCTATCTGCATTATCATTAACACGAATTTCTCCTTCTAAAGTATCTCTTACTCCACACCTATTTTGTGCAACAAATATAAAATTAAAGGTATCTTGTGTCGTATATCGATGTGCAGCCATAGCTGGAAGCGAAATATTTGTAGGTTCAGTTATTCCTGTAATCGAGGTTCCATCTCCAAAATCAATATCATAAGTTAAGTTTTGAATATTTTCATCATTAAAATAACCTTGATCAAAGAAATAAACTTCTTCGTTAGGACATATTTCTAAAGGCATAACTTCTAAATCAGTTACAGGCTCTATTTGAGGATTTATATTGACATATTTATAAGCAGTATCCTTTCCTGAGCATCTATTCGTTACTATTAATCTTACTTCATTAACTCCAGGAATATCAAATGGCCTTGTAAGTTCTTGTTCTGTAAATGTAGTTCCTTCAGCTGTCCATTCAAAACGTAGTTTTGAATCCCTCACTTCACTCTTTAAAGCAATTTGTACCCCAGGACAAGAAACTACGGTATCCGATTCTCTAAATTCATCAAAGAATATTTCAACATTAGGTTTATCTTCGGGATGAAGCCCTATAATTACCTGTTGCGTAGCTGTATCAGTTTCCCCACATCCATTGCGAGTTACCAATTTTACAGGATAAGTTCCTACTCGCGAATATGTATTATCTGCAACTCGAGTATTAGCCATGCCTCCATCTCCAAAATCCCACTCATAAGACCCTGCTACTTGAGCTTCAAATGTTACTTTATGATTTGGACAGCTAAAATTATTTTCATACGAAATACTAAACGCAGCATTTGATGGAGTGTTTTGAGCTACAATTACAGAGGTTGACGCTGTATTTGAGTTACCACAAGTATTCGTAGTTCTTAATTGAACAGGATAAGTTCCTGGAGAACTAAAAGCATAACGTACCTCTTTTCCATAAATACTATCACCATTTATAATCCATCTATGGGTAGCAGCATCTGGAGCTCTAAAAACAACTTCATCGTTCGGACAAAATTGAGTTCCATTTAACCAAATCTCTGCCTTTGGAAGAACAGTACTACTAACTGTAACATACCGTTCAGTAGAATCTAATCCACAAGCATATGTCGCTCCAAAAGCTTTTACTTTAAAAGTTCCTGTACTAGTAAAAGTATGAGTTGTAGTTTTTTCTCTAATAGTATCTCCATTAGAGAAAATCCAAACTACCCAATCAGGATTTCCTTCAACAAAAAAGTTAACTTCTTGATTAGGACATATATCTTGAGGAAATGTTCTTATATTACCAACCCCCTTAATATGTATAGTCCTCGAATAATCACTATAAAATCCTCCGTCATCCCAAAATCTCAGAAAGATATGATGATTTCCGGCTGGCATAAGTGTATCTGCAGGAGATGCACTTGTAGAGTATAGTTCCCCATTAATAAGCCATTCATAATGACCAGCACCTACAGTATCTGTAAATACAGAATTATTTGTAAGTGTTAATGAAACCGGTCCACAGGCATCAGGGAATGAAGTAGTAAAACTAACATTGTTTTGCGCATTTAAATAAAGTACATTTAAACTAAACAAAACCACTAAAAAACAACTGTAAATTTTTTTCATGGAATTAATTGTTTTAATTAGTATTGATTTATCTTCATTTTTTATCAAAGACTATAACATTAGAGGGGTAAATTGCAATAAAGCAAATACAATTTAATGATTTTAATGTTGATTGTCAATAGCTTTAAGATTTAAAAACTATTTTATTAATATAAAAGAATATTACATTACAAAGTATTTTCTCTATTTCCTTAACAAAAAAATAACGATTAATAAACATAAATATATAACGGAAGGTCTATTAATACTTATATACATTAAATTCTAATTCCACTTACTAAAATATCATCAACTTGGTCGTAACCCTTCATCCATTCTTCAATGGTTCTTTTCAATATTTCTTTTTGCTCTGGCATATCTTTAGTGTAAATCTCTAGTAAAAGATTATTGAAATTCTTTTTTCGGAATTTATTATCATCCTCGCCCCCAAACTGATCTATATATCCATCAGTAAATGTATAAATTACATCATCTTTTTCGATAGAAATAATATGATTCGTAAAATTATTGACCTCTCGTGCATGTATTCCTATTGGCATTTTATCAGCCTTTGTTTCTAACAATTCTCCTTTTCTTACAATATACAAAGGATTGTATGCCCCTGCATAATTTACTGTCATTTTTTTCTTATCAATAATACATAGTGTTAAATCCATCCCATCACTATTCTCGCCAACATTTCCTGTTTGATGTAACGATGATATTACCCGAGAACGCATTTCGTCTAAGATTTTTCCTGCATTTAAATCTTCAGTTTTTAAAATATTTACAATCTCATTAAGAAATGAAATACCTAACATACTCATAAATGCGCCAGGCACTCCATGTCCTGTACAATCTGCCGTTACTGATATTATCTTATTCCCATTTTTTTTGAGCCAATAATAATCTCCACTAACAATATCTCGAGGCTTGAAAAAAACAAATGAGTCAGGAATTATATTCTCAAATAATCTTTTCGGAGGAAGTAAAGCATCTTGTATTTTTCTGGCATACTCTATACTATCATTAATTTCTATATTCTTTTCAAAAATCTGATCACGTTGTAAGCTAATTTTCTTGTTTTGCTGTTCTAATATTTTATTAGCCTTTCGTTTCTGCTGAAATAACCGAAATATTAGAACCAGAAAGAAAAATATTAAAGCAAAGCCTACAATAAAAGATATAATAGCAGATTTTTGTCTTTTTAATACAGCATCCTGTAAGGCTTTATCCTTATTTAAAATTGCTATTTCTTTATCTTTCTTCTCAGATTCATAAAGTGTCTGAAATTTCGCTATTTGTTCGTTTACTTTTTCGCTAAATAAACTATCATTTAGATTGGTCGATAATGTATGGTATTCAAATGCTTTTTTAAAGTTCCTTAATTTTGCATAAGTTTCAGATAATTTAACATACAACTCAGCCAAATCACTATTGCTATTTAATTCTTTATAAAATTGTAAACTATTATAATAATTATTTAATGCTTTCTGATATTTTTTAGCTTCTAGATTTATGTCTCCTTGAAATCTCAGACTTTCTGCAATCTTAGGCTTCGATTTCGTAATTTTATAAAACTCAAAACTTTTCTTTATGAAATCTGATGCAATTTCAAAATTTCCTAATTTTGAATATAAGAGACCTAAATTATTATGAGTTTCTGCAATCTTTTCTTTACGATTTAATTCAGTAAATATTTTAAGAGCCTTTGTGTAATTATTTAGGGCTTTCTGCAATTTTGATTGATTATAATATATTATTCCTATATTATTCAACAAATCTGCTTCGTATTCTAATTCGCCTAATTTCGAATATAATTCTAATGCTTTTCGATAATATTGTTCTGCTTGTTCGTAATTTTTTCGATTATGAAAATATATATTACCTATGTTATTCAACGCTCGAGCAACACTAGCTGTATCTTTTTCATCCTCCTCTATTTTAAGAGCTTTTTGATAATATTTAATTGCTTTCTCGTATTGATCCAGATTTTTATGTATTACGCCCAAATTATTTAAATTCTGAGCTATCTTATCTTTATTATTAATTTTATAATTAATCGCTAATTCCAAATCCCAGTATTTTAATGTTTTCTCAAAATCTCCTTTATAATAATACGTAGCTCCAATCAAATTATATAAATCTGTTAAAATTACACTATCAATACCTGAAGCTATTTCTAATGATTTATTCAAATACAGCAAACTGCTATCAAACTCCTGCTTATATATAAGAGCTGTCCCTATATTTTTTAAGATAATTGATTCCTTTTTTACATCTTTTAATTTATTCTTTTCTCCATATGCTAAAAAAGAATAAGTCAAACAAGAGTCTGGATTTAACGAATTATTATGAATATAATAATTACTAAGAGTATAATATATTTTTACTTTTTCTTGGGTTGATCTTGAATTATGAATAATCGATTTTAAAGAGTCTAAAGAATTTTGAGTCGATAAATTTAATAGAATTATTAACATACATAGCTTACTCATAACATCTATAAACTTGGAATTAAACGTTGAATTAATTTACATGAGCACTAATCTTCTTTTAATTAAAAGTAAATTACTAAGAATTTATATCATATAAAAATAAAAAATTACTAAATCTTATATATAAGTATATAATCTTAGACTTATGTGAGTCATTAAATCATATATGAAAGAAAAATATATCACTATTGATTTAGCTCCAATAAACTCGTAACTTAAATAATAAACATAATATTATTAGTCATGAGTATAAAAAGTTATTTTAATGAAATATCAACTCAAAGTCTATTTCATTTATTAAATAGATCATCAGTCAAAATTATTGATGGTCGAGATGTAAATGCATACAATGGATGGAAACTTCAAAATGAAAAAAGAGGAGGTCATATAAAAGGAGCCAAAAGTTTGCCTCTAAAATGGAGTTATTATATTGATTGGATTGAAATAGTTCGATCTAAACAAATTGACATTAAAAATACAATAATAATTTACTCATATTCAAAAGAAGACTCAATACAACTAGCTTCCAGATTTGAAAAAGCAGGGTATAAACAACTATATATTTATAATAATTTTATTAATGAATGGGCTAGTAACGAAAATCTTCCTATGAATAAATTAAACCGTTACAAGCATCTAGTTTCTGCTAGATGGGTTAAATATTTAATTGAAGGGAAAAGAACAGATGAATTTACCAGCAATAAATTTATTATTTGTCATTCGCATTATCGGAATAGAGATGCTTATTTATCAGGACATATACCTACTGCAATTGATCTAGATACACTTGAACTTGAATCTCCTAAAACATGGAATAGACGATCTTCTGGCGAATTAAAAATAGCACTAGAAAAACATGGAATAACAAATGACACAACTGTAGTTTTGTACGGAAAATACATGTCTCCAAACAATAATGAAGAATTTCCAGGAAGTGCTGCAGGACACATAGGAGCTATAAGGTGTGCTTTAATTATGATGTATGCTGGAGTAAAAGATGTTAGAGTTTTAAATGGAGGTTTTCAGGCTTGGCAAGATGAAGGTTTTAATATAGAAACAACCGAAATCAAGAAGAAACCAATTTCTAACTTTGGAGTAAAAATACCACAATGTCCAAACTTTTTTGTCGATGAAATCGAAGCTAAAGAAATCATACAATCAAACAATGCTAATTTAGTTTGTGTTCGAAGTTGGGATGAATATATTGGAAAAGTTAGTGGTTATAACTACATCAAAAAGAAAGGACGTATTCCCGGAGTTGTTTTCGGCAACTGTGGAAGCGATGCTTATCATATGGAAAATTACAGAAATTTAGATCACTCTACCCGCGAGTTTCAAGAAATAGCAAAGATATGGAATAATGTAGGGATAACCTCAGATAAGTACAATGCTTTTTACTGTGGAACAGGCTGGAGAGGCAGCGAAGCTTTTTTTAATGCCTGGCTGATGGGGTGGCCAAAAATTTCAGTTTTTGATGGGGGTTGGTTCGAATGGAGCAACAACCCTTTTAATCCATACGAAACAGGAGTCCCTAATATTACAGTTGAAAGTATTTAAATCAGATTTTTATAAGAACACACATGAACTACAACAGAACAGTATTACTCGAATCTGACAAAGTAAAAATCGAAAATTATCTTGAAGATTTAAGTATCGATTTTATCAGAAAAGAAATTATTACAGGACTAACACTAACAGACAAATACATTTCAAGCAAATTCTTTTATAATGAAACAGGTTCAAAACTATTTGAAACAATAACTCATTTAACAGAATATTATCCAACTCGGATAGAAAGAGGAATATTGCGAAAAATATCTCCTGACTTCATGAGCAAGTTTAAAAATATTGATATTATAGAATTAGGTAGCGGTGATTGTAGTAAAATTAAAATTTTATTAAATTCTATCTTACCTCAAAATATTTCATCTATACGTTATATCCCCATCGATATTAGTTGGTCAACATTAAAAAAATCAGCAAAAGAGCTAACTATCTTATTTCCTGATTTAAATATAAAAGGTTTAGTTGCAGATTTCTTTTCTCAGTTAAATATAATTCCTTCAGAAAATAAACGTTTGTTTCTATTTTTAGGCAGCACATTAGGTAATTTTACAGAAAATAATATTATAAATTTCTTAAGCCAACTTAGTTCTATAATGCATACTAACGATTTATTCTTATTGGGCATTGATTTAGCTAAAGAAACTTCTGTATTAAATCAGGCATATAATGATGAAAAAGGAATTACAGCTCAGTTTAATAAAAATATATTAAATGCAATAAACTCAATTATTGGTTCTGATTTCAATATAAATAATTATAAACATCAAGCTTTTTTCAATAAGAAAAAATCACAAATAGAAATGTATCTTATTTCTACAAAAGATCAAATAATTAGAACTCCCTTTCATTCTAAACCAATTCAAATAAAAAAAGATGAAAGTATACATACTGAAAATTCATATAAATTTAGCATTAACAAAATCAAACAAATATCTGCCCAAACAAAACTAAAAATCAATGAAATATTCTTTGACAAGAAGAAATGGTTTGCATTAATCTTATTTTCGAAAAAAATTAATTCTTCATAAGGCTTTAATTAAGAAATTTATTCATAAAAAAAGAGCTGCTTTAAATACAAAACAGCTCATCTTTAAATAATTTATATAGAATTTTATCTAATTATCTTCTTTTATTCCAAACATTATAGCAACACACCCACTAATTAATTCTTCACTTTCATCTTCGCTATTTTTTACCCTAAGCGAAATAATTAATTGCTGACTTGATTCTAATGTGAAATCCCATATTCGAGAATAATTTTCTTTTCGGTTATCATACAATACATTTCTGTCAACATCTAAAACCTGAAATTCTATCTCAGGTAATGCATCTGAGCCACAAATATAAATTCGATAGTTCTGACCTGCATAAAAAGTTTTATATAATTCGGCATCTTCACCTTCTGTTAAAATTGCTGCATTAAAATTACCATCATGAATATATGGAGCTAACTCTAATTTACAGACTTTTTTTGCAAAGCTTTTACATTGGGCATTTCCATAAAAAGGGATCAATATTGCCATTGCTAATACAATTAATATCTGATATACTTTTTTCATAGCGAAGAATTATTTTATAATGTAAAACTATTACGCATTAATTTTATTTTCTCTTTTAACTCAGTATAAGTTGACAAATCCATTTCTACTTTCGTTTTCGATTTCAAAGTCGTAACATTAGTTACATTATCAGTAACCGATTTTATCTCAGTTGAAGAGATTTGTATTTTATCAAAAATCCCTTTTAGTTCTTTTATACTTGCAAGTATATCATCCACGTCCTCATTCCCAACATTGTCTTCTAACAAACTAATCACTGTAGTTAAGGTAAGCTTCTGATCTATTATTCTTTTTATCAACTCATTATTGTCAAAATCAACATTTTCGCCAGCTAAACTCACTGCAATATGTAATCCCTCAATCCAACCTCCAACTAAAACAATTGTAGACATTGCTTGTCTATCATTCTCTTCAAAAAAAGAACTTGAACTCATAATTGTTTCAGAGATAATATCCATTATAACATCTCTATTATTAATATTAGCTTCAAGCCTTTCAATTACATTTTCATCTATAGCACCTAAAATACCTAATCCATCAGCCATTTTCTTAGCTGCACTCATATAATTGATCGTTGCTTGTGTTTGATCGAATAAACTGGCATAACTTAAGTCTGTAGTATAAACTCCTAGATTTAAAGCCATTTTTTTATTGGTAACGTAGTTTGTTACATTATCTGTAGGATTTAATAATTCTTCGTTATAAACAGCTCCCGCTTGCTTTAGAATCATTGCTGTTTCTAATGGAGAAGGCAATGAATAAAATATCTCCTTGACTGTTTTCACATCTTGAATTAACTTCTCATTAATCTCAAGTGATTCAATAGTCACCTGCTCTTCTGCGTCTTTCTTCTTCTTTTCAGAGCTACAACTAGATATTACTAAAGCAACAAAAACAATAACGACTCCAAAAGATAATCTTTTATAACTTAATGATTTCATGTTCATAATTTGCTATCTTATTAATTGTTACCAATTTAAAACAATTTGTAGTAAAATTAACATTTTTTATTTAATAAAAACAAATAATCTCCCTCTATACTTAGATAACTGCCGACTTCTACGTATCTTTTTTTATTTTGTTATATTTTATGTACAAATATTTTGATTCACTAATATAGGAAAATATAATTTGATTACCAATAATTAAAGGGATTTGTGCTAATTTTGTCAAACAAGTATAATGCGATAATTTAGAAAATAAATGACAGATAAAGATTTAATAAAAAATTTAAATTCTTCGACCGAAGAAACAGTTATTGAAACACTGAAATTGATAAAAACCGAAGGGAATAATGATGTATTAATTCACATCATTAAACTTTTTGAAGAAACTACTAATAATGCTATTAAAAATGAGATTACTAATATCTTAGAAAATCTAAAGGAACAAAGTAGTGCTCAAATCATTATTGATGCTATCAATAGTACTAATAAAGAAGAAAATAAATCTATACTTATTGCATCGTGTTGGAAAAACGGACTTAACTATGAAAATCATCTTTCTGTATTTACGAATATCTTCATTGACTCGGATTTTCAGATAGCTTTTGACGCATTTACAGTTATTGATACTTTTGAAAATGTTGATCGGAATATTGCAAATGAAAACTTGACAAAACTAAATAAATCTGTAGATAATTTGAAAGACGAGAAAAAAGCCTTATGCTTAGAACTTATTAATATAATTGAAGATAAACTAAATAATCCCGTTAATTAACGGGATTATTTTTAATGTATACTCGAGAAATATTTCATAAACTGAGAACGCTCATAGATCATAGGATCTTTTATTGACTTATAATTCATCTTTCCTCTAAACTGATCTATGTTATTATAACCTTTCTTGGACATCCATTCTTCTAACTCTTTTATCATTTTACTTAAGTAAGGGACTCCATTTTTATATAGTGCAGAACACACCTGAACAACATTTGCTCCTGCTAACAATTGTTTTATTATTGCTTTACCATCGTGTATTCCTGTTGATGCAGCAATATCCATATTATTTATCTCAGAAGACATTATGCCAACCCAACGTAATGAATTACGCATGTCACTTGATGAGCTAAATACTTCTGATGAAGCAAACTCCATTTTATCAACATCGATATCAGGAACATAAAAACGATTAAACAAAACTACTCCTGGAACATTTAATTTCTGCACAAAACCAACAAGGTTAGTAAAATGCATTCCTAGCTTAAAAGCAAATGGGATATTTATTGTATTCTTCAATTTTTCAGCTAATTCGAAATAAATATTTTCATAATCCTCAGCATTTGCATTTCGATCACTAGGTAAAACAAATACATTTATTTCTACAGCATCAGCACCTGCTTCTTCAATACTTTTTGCAAAGCCAGTCCACTCTTTTGACGATACACAATTAATACTTGCAATAATAGGAATCTTTACTTCTTCTTTCGCTTGTCGTATTAAATCAAGATATTGTTCTATTGTATTATTTTTTACATAATAGTTTACATAATCAAGAGCTTCGGGCGAGTCGGCATCACCAAGAACTTTTCCTGCTTCGAATTTTATCTGCTCTTCGAAAATTGATTTTAAAACTATAGCACCTGCTCCATTTTTTTCTATTTCTTTTATTTTATCAATAGAACTAGTTAAACTTGAACTTCCTACTATTACAGGATTTCTTAGTTTCAATCCGAGATAAGTGGTTTCTAACTGACTCATAATAATGGTTTTTATGTTATCTATTTATTATAATTTCGCTTCCCAAATAGCATGCTACCAATACGTACCATTGTGGCTCCTTCTTCAACTGCTATTTTGTAATCGCCCGACATTCCCATAGATATTTCTTTAAATGTATCGAGTTTTATAATTTTTTTCAACTCATTAAATATATGAACTAATTCTTTAAATTCTGAACGAATTGTATTTTCATTTTCGGTATAAGTGGCCATTCCCATTACTCCACATATATTTATATTTTTTAGATCAGAAAAATCGGGTGATTTTATAAATTCTAAAGCCTCGTTCAAATCTAAACCAAATTTAGTTTCTTCTTTTGCTATATGAAATTGCAACAAACAATTTATTTTTCGATTATTTTTTGCACCTTCTTTATTTACAACTTTTAGTAATTTAAAGCTATCTATTCCATGAATAAGAGAAACAAATGGAGCAATATATTTTACCTTATTACTCTGCATATGTCCTATCATGTGCCATTCTATATCTTTAGGCAAGGCTTCGTATTTCTCGACAAGTTCTTGTACTTTATTTTCGCCATAAATTCGATATCCCGACTGATATGCTTCTTCGATTAATTGAATTGGTTTTGTTTTTGATACTGCAATCAATTTCACAGTAGATGGTATCTCGTTTGATAAAAACTGTTTTATATTTTCTGAAACACTCATTAATACTAAATTTTACTATGTATTTTATTAATTTCAAATGTAATAAAAAACTTACTGCTTACGAAAACAGAAAAGGAGAGATTTAAAAACCTCTCCTCTCTCCTCTTTCGAGGTAATATATTTATAAATTATGCTTAGTCTAATTTATGAATTACTAAACCACTACGTAATTTAGGTTCGAACCAAGTTGTTTTTGGAGGCATGATATTACCTGTATCTGCAATATCGATTAATTGCTGCAACGAACAAGGATATAATGCAAAAGCAACTTTCATTTCGCCATTATCAACTCGTTTTGATAATTCGCCTAAACCACGAATACCACCAACAAAATCGATACGCTTAGATGTTCTTAAATCTTTAATATCAAATAATGGATCAAGAACCTGATTTGATAAAATAGTTACATCTAATACTCCAATTGGATCTTTATCATCATAAGTTCCTTCTTTAGCAGTCATTTTATACCAAGCACCATCTAAGTACATGCTAAATTCGTGTAATTTCGAAGGCTTATAAATATCTGAACCCATTTTTTCAATTTCGAAAGATGCAGATAATTTTTCGATTAATTCTTCTTCTGATAATCCATTAAGATCTTTTACTACTCTATTGTAATCAATAATTTTTAATTGATTATCTGGGAAATGAACAGCCATAAAGAAATTGTATTCTTCATCTCCAGTGTGATTTGGATTTTGACCTTGTTTTTCGATTCCGATACGAGCAGCAGCAGCAGTTCTGTGGTGACCATCGGCTACATAAGTAGCAGGCACTTTTGTTGCAAAAAGCTCTTCGATTTGTTTATTTACATCAGCATCGTTGATTGCCCAGAAATGATGACCAAAACCATCTTCGGCTACAAAATCGTAATCAGCTTCTTGATTCTTTACAACATTTTCGACAATAGCATCAATCTCTGGCACTGCTTTATACGAGAAAAATACAGGCTCGATATTTGCATTTGAATGACGAGTAAGAACCATTCTATCGTCTTCTTTTTCAGGACGAGTTAACTCATGCTTTTTAATTATTCCGTTATGGTAATCGGCACAAGCAGCAGCTCCAACAATACCGTATTGAGTACGGCCATCCATTGTTTGAGCATAGATATAAAACTTAGCTTCGTCGTCTTGTACTAACCAACCTTTATCTTGAAACATATTGAAATTCTCAACAGCTTTATTGTAAACTGTATCTGAGTGAATATCAATTCCTGCTTCGCAATCGATTTCTGCTCTTGTTATATGTAATAGCGAACAATCTTTACCTTTTGCCATTTCAGCAGCTTCTTCACTATTCATTACGTCGTATGGTAATGATGCTAAATCCTTCGAAATATCTTTCGGAGGTCTTAATCCCTTAAATGGTTTAACTATTGCCATGTTTATTTTAGTTTAAAAGTTTTTGTTAAAGTTATGAGTTGCTAAAAAACAACTTAAACTGAAAATCTCAATATTTAGTTTACTTTAAAAGTCTCGTTTCCGTTTTCGATAAAATCAACGATTTGAGAAGCAGCAGCAACTCCTGCATTGATATTTGCTTCGGCTGTTTGAGCTCCCATTTTTTTAGGAGTAAAGAAAAATCTTCCTTCGAATTTTTCTGCTATTTCGTCTTTGCAATCAGGAGCAATATCTGAAACATATTTAAAATCATCTCTTTCGGCAAATACTTTCAATAATTCTTCTTCGTTAATAACTTCTTTACGAGCAGTATTAACTAAAGTAGCGCCTTTAGGCATTTTATTTAATAAATCGAATCCTATTGATTTTTTAGTTTTATCATTAGCAGGAATATGTAACGATAAATACTGCGACGAAGAATACAATTCTTCAACAGAAGCTACAGGCTTAACACCATCTTTTTTAATTGCTTCTTCATCAACAAATGGGTCGAAAGCAAGAACTTCCATTCCGAATCCTTGAGCTATTTTAGCAACATAACGACCTACATTTCCATAAGCATGGATACCTATTTTTTTACCTCTTAATTCAGAACCTGCTTTTCCGTTATAGTTTCCACGAGCAATCATTACAGCCATACCCATAGCAAGTTCGGCAACTGCATTTGAGTTTTGTCCCGGAGTATTCATTGCTACAACATTACCTGCAGTACAAGCTTGTAGGTCTAAGTTATCATAGCCGGCTCCAGCACGAACAACTATTTTCAGATTTTTTGCTGCATCAATAACTTCTTGGGTTACTTTATCAGAACGAACAATTAAGGCATCAACATCTGCTACAGCATTTAAAAACTCTGAGGTATCGGTGTATTTTTCTAATAAAACCAATTCGTAGTTAGCTTTATCTAATACTTCTTTAATTTGAGCTACTGCTGCAGGAGCAAATGGTTTTTCGGTTGCAACAAGTACTTTTTTCATATTTTTTAAGTTTATAACCTGTGCTTTTCAAACGATCAAACAAGTGTTGTTTGTATTTGTTTCGGAAACAGGTTTTGTTCTATTATTTATTATTGTATTTTAAGTTTATGCTCACAAACTTAATGTTTATTTTATAATTGCTAAAAGCCGATTGCAAATTTATAAATATAATGCCATCGACTTTTAGTTTATTATATCAACCTATAATAGGTTTATGCATTCTGTGCTTCGAAATCTTTCATTGCTTGTACTAACACCTTAACATCTTCGATAGTTGATGCATTGTAAGTAGAAGCTCTGAAACCTCCAACCGAACGGTGTCCTTTAATACCTACACAATTTCTTTCGGCAGCAAAAGCAACAAATTCGGCTTCTTTTTCTTTATATTGATCTTTCATTACAAAAACAATATTCATTCTTGAGCGATCTTCTTTTACTACAGGACACTCAAACATATTGCTTTCATCGATAGCATTGTATACTATATCGGCACGATCTTTAGCTAATTTTTCCATAGCTTCAACACCACCCATTGCTTTAACCCATTTCAATGTTTCGCGAACAGCAAATATATTAAATACTGGAGGAGTATTATACATAGAACCTTTATCTACGTGAATACCATACTGAAGCATTGTAGGGATTTTTCTGTCAGCTACAACTTTATCTAATAATTCGTTTTTGATAATAACGAAAGTAACTCCGGCAGGTCCTAAGTTTTTCTGAGCACCACCATAAATCATATCGTATTTTGCTACATCAACCGGACGGCTTAAGAAATCTGAAGACATATCGGCAATTAATGGAGCCTTAACATCAAGGTCTTCGAAAATTTCAGTACCTCTAATTGTGTTGTTTGTTGTGATATGAACATAATCTACATCCTCAGGAATATCATATCCTTTTGGATAATAAGTAAAGTTTTTATCTTTTGAAGATACTTCTACCACTTCTCCCCACATTTCGGCTTCTTTAATCGCTTTTGACGACCAAGTACCAGTATTTACGTAAAATGCTTTTGATTTCATAAAGTTGTATGGAATCATAGCAAATTGCATACTAGCACCACCACCTAAAAAAAGTACTGAATATCCTTCAGGAATACTTAATACTTCTTTCATTAATTCTTCTGCTTCGTCGATTACAGCTTGGAAATCTTTACTACGGTGTGAAATTTCGATTAAAGACTGACCTAAACCATTAAATTCAAGAACTGCATCAGCCGAATTCTTAAGTAACGAATCAGATAACTTACATGGACCAGCGTTGAAAATATGCTTTCTCATAACTTGTTTATTTTTATAATTTACTGTTTTAAAACTTTTTAACTTTATTCTAAATCTGACTGCAAGATGTGATTTTTTTTTTACATAAACATCTAATATTTTATGATATTCAACATCTTTTCAGACCTCAAAAGTTAAGGTTGTAAAATTATAAATAAACTCGTGAATAAAAAAGCAGGTAAGCTCATTAATAAAAATTCGAGATAGCCTTTAATACTTTCATATTTCACTAATTGGTGTAGGTTTTCTAAAAATTAACTATACTGTTTAGTAGATCTTATTTAAAACCTTTCCCCACGAGTTTCTTTTACTTATTTTAAATTTAAGTTCGCGACCTTCTTTTAAAACTATATTTAGTCCGTTAGGAATTATTTTTAATGTATTAAAATATAATATCTCTAATATTTCGGTTGGCATAATTTCCATATTATACGACTGGTTATCTTCTTGCTTTGGCTTAAAATACAAGCGTTGGTTTGTCAATATTAATTTTCCATCGATGCTTTTTCCTCCTGCAAAGTAGTTCGAATCACTTGCCTTTACTACTAATTCGTTTGCTTTTAAATCTACAACCATAATTCTTTGTTTTTATTATTACGATTAATCCTACAACATTTATCGTACCAATAGACTTATTTAAATAAACGACAAGCAGTTACCAAAACCATAAGTTTTATTTGTACTTGCTATGTGTCCGATAACGAAACAGCAGTTGTTCGATTTTAAACAATTTACATATCGCAAACACATTGGTATCGATTTTTGGTTTATAAAAATTACCTTTACAAAATTTAATACCAACGAGTATTAAAACTCAATTTTTAAAATACACATCAGATGAAGAAAGAACTAGAGGCTTTTAATCGTTTATTAGAAATAATGGACGAACTACGCGAAAAATGTCCTTGGGATAAAAAGCAAACAATGGAAAGTTTGCGATCACTAACAATCGAAGAAACATACGAATTGGCCGATGCTATTATAAAAAATGATCACGACGAACTAAAAAAAGAATTGGGTGATTTATTATTACACATTGTTTTTTATGCCAAAATAGGTTCTGAAAAAAATGAGTTTGATATTAGCGATGTTATTACAGGAATAAATCAAAAACTAGTACACAGACATCCGCATGTATTCGGTAATATAAATGTAAAAAACAGCAAAGAAGTAGAAGAAAACTGGGAAGCCATAAAAATGAAAGAGAAAGATCGAGACAACTCTGTTCTTTCAGGTGTTCCCGATTCGCTTCCGGCTTTGGTAAAGGCAAACAGGGTTCAACAGAAAGTTAGAGGTGTAGGTTTCGATTGGGAAGAACGATCGCAAATTTGGGATAAGGTAAACGAAGAACTTAACGAACTAAAGGCCGAGATTGAACTACAAAAACACGAAAAGATAGAAGAAGAGTTTGGCGATTTATTTTTCTCGTTGATTAATGCTGCCCGCTTATACGATATCGATCCCGAAACGGCCTTAGAGCGCACCAATAGGAAATTTATCAAGCGTTTTAATTTTTTAGAAGAGCAGACATTGAAAAAGGGCATTTCGCTAAAAGACATGTCGCTTGACGAAATGAATGTAATTTGGGAAAAAGCAAAACAATTTGACTAAAACAACCAACTGAAGCATTGCTATTTGTTGTGATTTATACTCTACGTTTTTTATAAGACCAGTACATAATATACACTCCGAGTAGTAATGCTACAATTGCAATTGCAAAGCTTAACGAAAATCCAAACAACTCGTACAATACAATTCCGATTAATGGCGAAAATACTCCTCGCAGCCCGGTTCCGAATAAATGTATAGCCTGATAATCGCCAGCCTCGTGACTGGCAGCAAAATACGACGAACCAATATTCCACGACAACAACATAGTGGCCGTAAAAAGTCCATAAAAAATAGTCGACACAACAAGCATAAAATAAATCTGAACATTTAGGATCTCAATATGATGCGGAAAAAACTTTGACAATCCCACAAACAAAATATAGGCTGCTAGTGCAAAAAATGGAATAATAGTAAACTTTCGAGGATCGATTTTTCCGATTGCTTTTCCGAATATAGGTAGTAGTATTATCGATATTACATTGTATGCATTCTGATAAAAAGCAACACTCGAATAGTTTAAATGCAAAGCATCGTCGTAAAATATATTTATAACCGGACGAGTACTCATAAAAGCAAATCCATAAAACATATAGGCTACCTGAAAATCGAAATATGCTTTATTGGTTCGCAATATTTTAATCATATTTTTAAACGAATCGATAATGGTTTGTACAACTCCCTTTGTAAACTCGGGTGTTGTTTTCGGAGTATATTCAATGCGACCTATTAGCAACACACTAACAAAACCAAGAACTCCTAAGATGGGGAAAAACCATGTAAACGAAAAAGCATCTTTATCAAGAATTACTCCTAAGCAAAAGAAACTTATCATCATTACAATTTGGCGTACGGATGATGCTATGCCATAGAATTTGCCAAAATTATCTTTTGTGTACGCATTTTTTAAGAACAAATTTATTGTTGGCAACACCGTTGGATAAGATAAATAGTATGTAAAAAATATAAATAAAAATATGTAGTGATATATTGAATTTATAGCATACAACTCGGGGTTACGAGGAAAAAACAACAACAAAAGCAATGGCAAGTGAGTTAGAAAACCGACTCTGCGCAATAGTTTCTTTTTTTGTTGGCTACGATTTATTAACTCATTAAACAATATAGACAAAAGCAGAACAACAACACTCGACTGAAACAAAAAACTCAGCTGATAGCTGGTTCCGTTTAAGCTTTTTATAAAAACATATTCGTTTATCCATAGTGCAGCACGTATAATTCCGTCGATAATCGAAAATGTTATGTGTAAATAAAACGTACGTTTTTCTTTATCGCTAAGTGTTTTTAGTATCCTAAAATTCATCTGTCTTCAATTTT
Organism: Bacteroidales bacterium; assembly: GCA_022360575.1. GTDB lineage: Bacteria > Bacteroidota > Bacteroidia > Bacteroidales > UBA12077 > UBA12077. The sequence goes on from JAKSCO010000028.1 coordinate 24,800, forward strand.
GCAAATTATTAGTCTTGCACTATTACTACTTCCTTCTTAATTAAGATTTTTTTGTTACTCGCCCCGTTAAAACTCCAAGTCTATCTTGCTCACAAACTATGCAACAGTAAAACAACAAACTGCACAAACAAGCCTTATTCTTTTAATATCAACACTTAATACTCATATCCTGATGCCGAAAATATACAATCGCATTCGTATAATATTAATATTTAATTAGCACTATGACTTTGTTCGTATTTCACAATAAAGCATCGTAAAACAATTTACAAATATATTACATTAGCCCGAATCGATATCTACACAAAAACAATCTTTCGAAACAATACAATAATTATAACTTATTGCAAACTCGCGAAAACACAAGAAACTACTCTCCTATTGCCTATTTGTCGATTGTACAATTGAACAGTGTGACTGTAGACAGTGTCTCAATATTCGTGAAAAGATGTCATTTGAGCTTCGGTTGAACTCAATATTCGCAAAAAAGATGTCATTTGAGCTCCGGTTAAGCTCAATATTCGTAAAAAAGATGTCATTTGAGCTTCGGTTGAACTCAATATTCGTAAAAAAGATGTCATTTGAGCTTCGGTTGAACTCAATATTCGTAAAAAAGATGCCATTTGAGCTTCGGTTGA
>JAKSCO010000037.1 GCA_022360575.1 Bacteroidales bacterium
AAAAAGGAGCAAAAGGTGTGAAAATGGGTAGTAGATTTGTTACAACACACGAATGCGATGCTTCTATAGAATTCAAAAAAACATACCTAAATTGCAAAGCCGATGATGTAACTATTATCAATAGTCCTGTTGGCTTACCTGGTAGGGCTATCAGAAATAAATTTGTAGATCAAATAAATTCGGGAGAAACCAAACCTTTTAAGTGTTATTGGAAGTGTTTAAAATCTTGTAATTCAAAAGAGGTACCTTATTGTATTGCTCAAGCTCTATATAATGCAGCAAATGGAAATATGGCTGAAGGATTTGCTTTTGCAGGATCAAGCGCTTATAGAGCAAAAAAGATACAAAGTGTTGCCGAAACCTTTTGGGATTTAAGGCTAGATTACTTTCGCGCAAGATCTCTAAATTATTTAAATAGCTTAATAAACGAAACATTTAAACCAGTAAAATTTAATTTTCCAAACACTATAACAGGAATTATTCAACCTAAAATGATTTAACCATTTTATCAAAAGGCTATTGATATTCGTTTAATTATTACTTATATTTGATTAAACTATTAAATTTTAAATATGAACAAAGGAACAGTAAAATTTTTTAATGAATCAAAAGGATACGGGTTCATTAAAGATCAAGAGTCAGACAAAGAGTATTTTGTACACGTATCTGGTTTAGTAGATAAAATTACAGAAAACGATCAAGTTACTTATGAGTTACAAGAAGGTAAAAAAGGTTTAAATGCGGTAAATGTGAAAATAGCTTAGTCTAAATAAATATTTAATGCATACTTAAGAAAAAAGCCTTACTCCAAAGGCTTTTTTTATATTTTGGTTTAATTTTTGCTCATATCCATTTTATAAATTTTAAAATACAGATTTTGAAAATTTGGCTTATTCAAAATAATACTTTTTTAATCAAATAACGTTATATTTGCGCTGTTTTTATCGCAGAATTTATTAACTTATTAAATCTTTTCGAGAGTGTTTGAAGATATGAATACTAAATTAGATACAAAAATTCTTATTCATTGGGGATTAGTATTAACCGCCTGTTTCTTTTTATTAATTAACATTGAAACTCGCCCTAACAGAACCTTAATAATATTAGGACTACTCATCAATACATTATTAGTTAACAAATACTCGTATGTAAGAGTTAGAAAAAAGCATATTATAGTTGCTCAAAATATATTATTCTTTATCCCTACTTTGTATTGTAAGTTTAAATATTCTGAAATAGAAAAAATAGAAATTAATATTTGTAACAACAACAAACATCATAACATAAGTGAAGAAATAATAACCGCTATTTTTATCGGATCCTATTTCTATGAAACAAAATACAAACTACATATCTCTCTTAAAAATCACAAGTCGTTTGAAACGAAAATAAATCTGACTGCACAAACAATAGAATCATTAAAAGAAAAAATAAGTATAATATAAGTTCAACTATATTATACTTATTCTAATATTACATTTTCGTATTTTTAATTTAAAATTTAGCTCTATAAAATGCATAGTATATTTTACTACTATTTTCTTTAAATCACCGTAAAATCCTTTAAAGTTTGTTCTTATAAATATTTTTATTACTTTAGTTTCATTGTTGAAAACTTTTTATGAACAAATATGAATAACATTAATCGGGATACCGTTATCGACTTTCTCTTCGGGAACTTGCCAGAAAAAGATATGCTAACAGTTGCTGAAAACATTGAAAAAGATTCTGAATTAAATCAAATTTATCAGGAAGAAAAAGAGAATTTAAGAATCCACCTGTATGTCAATGATGAACTACAACCTTTTGAACGCATACAGTTTGAATACGAAATGCTTAAAGATGAAAAACTAGCATCAAATTTTCAATTACGTATTGATATAGATAAAGCTGTTGAATGCTACGAATTAAATAAAAAGCTAGATAGCATCTACGAATCGACTTATAAATCGAATACTATTCGCATGTTTGCTATTAGATATAAAAAATGGATAGCTGTAGCTTCTGTTATACTAGCTCTTATTGCAAGCAGTAGCATTATCTTTCAATCGTATCACAATACGTCTATAGAAAACCGTCTATATCAAAGTTATTATAAGCCTTTTGATAAAAGTGGGAAATTTGTTCTAAGCAGTAGTGCTTTAAATCTTGCTCAACAAGAGTATCGAAAAGGAAAATATAAAAATGCATTTTTATTATTTAAAGAACTTCCTGTTTCGCTTGCAATAAAAAATGAAAAATATTTTTACTTAGGCTTATCACTTATAGAGCTAGAGCAATACACCGAAGCTTTAAGTAACTTCGACCTTATTATTGAAAGCAACGAAAGTTTAGAATATTTACCTCAATTGCAATGGTACAAAGGATTATGTTACCTTAAAACTGGAGAAAAACAAAAAGCCATTATTAGTTTTAAAAGAGTAACAAAATACAACGACTGTAATTATAAGAAAGCAAAACGGATTTTAAAGAAACTAAGTTAAATTCTTTAATTTACGTTTTCTTTTTCGCAAGTACCTTATCAAGATTAATATAGCTAAACTTATTACCAATAAGCTTATTATTTTATTCAAATACCAGTTTTTATACAATGCTAATTGATTTCCATTTATGATTATTCCGGCCCAAAAACGAGGATGCCCACTAATTGAGTCTGTCTGATCGAGGTATTTTAATTTTGCCAAACGCAAAGCTTCATCCTTACGCATTCCTTTAAGTAAATTAATGTAAAAATAATTCAGAATTGTTATTGTTGGTTTATAAGATGCTGCCCACAACGAAGAAATTACCGACAAACTACCCGCATTTATAAAACTCCTACTAATACTCAGAACTCCTTCGCCTTGCGATATTTTTCCAGCACCCGAATAACACGAAGCTAAAACAACCAATTGCGCATTTAGCTGCATATTATAAATTTCCCAAGCATGTAAATAACTCGAACTTACAGTATCATTTGTATGCGACAAACACAATTTCGAATTTGATGGATTTAATGTATCCTCGAAGCCATGTGCATAAAAATGAATGATATCGTATTTATTACTATATTTTCTGAAATTATTAACACTTGCCTTATTTTTAGTTAACGCTTTCCCTAATGATAATGTCGAAATTTTGCGCACACTACTCATACTTAAAGGCAAATCAGGTAAGGAATCGAGCGAATTCTTATAACTGGGAGCAATACCCAAAAAGTGAGGATTCTGTTTTTTCTCATGCAACGAATTCTTGTATAGTGTTGCCGAATAAGCATAAGCTATTGGATACTTTCGTAACAAATACGATTCGCGTCGATAATCAGGTAAATCATTTTCTGAATAAGGCTTATCGATAAGTGTTTCGAAAGATATTAAACTTAATTTATCGTCGGGGATGATAAGCAAGCGTTTGTTTTGCAACTTATTTTCGATAGGATAAATTAATTTGCGATAAAGCCCATAAGTAGCATCCCTGTATTTGTAATAACTGGTTGAATGCTCGCTATGAAGCGCTTTTTGGTAAAAATCGAGATTTGCAAAAAACACACTATCTACAGGTTCGGTGCTTAATGCAAAAGTATCTTTACTTATTGTAAATGTATACAAAACACTATCGCTTAAGGTATACTCTATTATAATATCGCGTGGCGATATACTCTTTTGCAGTTGCCTAATACTTACGGTTTGAGTATTATATTTTTGTTTGTAATACTCCGGATAATTAACCTCAAGTGTTTGTAATAAATTTTCGAGTTGCTGAGTAAGATTAACAATCTCTCGGGTATATGTATCTATTTTGGCTTTATTGGGTTTTTCCGATTCTTTAGTTTGGGTTATTTTTGTTCGCAGCTCACTTATACGCAGCCTTATGTTTTGCTCTTTAGTATTTACACTATCGGCTATATTAGCTGCTCCACGCAACATTTGATCGTTTTGCAACTCGCGCAAAACCGAATATTTGCTAAGCTCGGCATATTTAAAAGCTTTGTGTACATACACACTATCGGCAGTAGTTTTAAACAACAATTGGGCTGTGTTTATTATACCCAGATATGTTTTGTGTTCGTTTTTGGCTAATATCAATTTCGAAGCTTCGTACAAATAATCTGTACGCAATTGCTCAATAAAATTAGCTGTACACTCCCAAGTATGTAATGCTGTTTTTAAATACTTAGTATAATTAATATTTTGCGGACTACTAAGTGCCAATTCGTAAAATAACCTTGCTTTAAATTTCAATATATAAATTAAATCTAAATCAGGGAGAACCGTTAAATCGGGATTACCGTAAATAGAAGTATCGTTAAAATTACCAATCCGAGCAATTAATGACTTCTGAACACAAGAAAGAGCCTTGGGATAATTATCCATTCTGTAATAAAATGTAGATCTATTTGTTAAAGACAAAGATATTAATGAATTCTTTTTTCCTAAACTATTAATAAATATGCTATCGGCTTTGTCGTAATACTTTTTACTCTTTTCGAACTTTTTTATAGCCGAA
>JAKSCO010000203.1 GCA_022360575.1 Bacteroidales bacterium
CTCTATACATTATTACCATATCGATAATATCCGCAGAACATTGTTATACTAAAAACCACTAAGCAAAGAATACAATAAATAAAAAATACGGAGATATTGTCTGAGATAATGCTTATTGTACCGACTAAAAATTAAGAGTAAGTTGTACCGGAGTTGTTTTATCACGAAAATGAGTTATAGACAAACCCAGTAAACGTATTCCGCCAACAATATCGATCGTGTTTAATAGCTCAACGCTTGTTTTGTGTACTTGATAAAAATGACATAACTCGTCGGGGAGTGTTTTGCTGCGAGTTATTTGTTCGAAATTCGAATATTTAACTTTTAATGTAAGTGTGCGGCCATATTTTTTATGCAATTTCATTCGCTTAAAAAAGATTTTCTCAACACAAAATAGCTGTTTTCTTAATTCGTCTTTATCGGTAATATCATATTCAAATGTTCTTTCGGCACCTACCGATTTTCGTATTCTGTTTGGGTTTACAGCTCTAGTATCGATTCCTCGGGCAATATTATAAAAATGTAAACCTGCTTTTCCGAATTTATCAATTAGCCATTTTTTTTCTTTGGTTTTTAAATCGCCACCTGTTTTTATTCCCAAACTATGCATTTTCTGACAAGTTACTTTGCCTACGCCATAAATTTTCTCGACAGCTAATGTTTTTATAAACGAATCGGTTTGGTTGGGTTTTATAACAAACAAGCCATTGGGTTTATCGTAGTCCGAGGCTATTTTCGCCAAAAATTTATTAACCGAAACTCCAGCCGAGGCTGTTAGCTTTGTTTTGTCATATATTCGTTGTTTTATTTCTTTAGCTATTAATGTTGCCGAGCAAATATTTTTTTTGTTTTGGGTAACATCCAAAAAGGCTTCGTCTATCGATAAAGGCTCAACCAAATCGGTATATTCGTAAAATATTTTCATTATCCGATTCGATACTTCTTTATATTTTACCATATCAACTTTTACAAATATCAAATCGGGACATCGCTGCAGAGCTATTTTCGAAGACAAAGCCGACTTTACTCCAAACTTGCGAGCCTCGTAACTGGCAGCTGCAACAACACCTCGGGTTCGGTTGCCACCAACAGCTACAGGTTTGCCTTGTAATTCGGGATTATCGCGTTGCTCTATCGATGCATAAAATGCATCCATATCAATATGAATAATTTTACGTGTCATATGTATTATTACAACAAAAAAACAAGTACTCTGTTTGTGTATTTGCTATTTAAGACTTAAATCTTTTTCGGGCAAAAATTTCCAAAAACGCTTAGGTAAAAACTGAGTATGAACTTTTAAGTTTTTACGTTCGCTTATATTTATCGAGTCGTAATAACCTTGCCATAATTTCTGAAACAATTTTTCGCTAACATGCAATGCATTAGCATTTACTTTTCCTGTTTGTAAATTAATATTTTTATTGCCTATTGTAACCTCGCGTACATTTTCCTTATCGTAATAAAAGCCATATTTTCGTCGGGTATCAAATATTACCCACTGCTGGTTTGTAAATCGATTCTTAAAATGATTTACTGTTAATGGTATTACATTGTATTTAGGATCGAACGATGCATAGTAGATATTATCGGATGTTTTCTGAAACCGCACAAACATAAGTACTCTTTGTGCTTCGCGAGCCACTTTTTTTTGAGCATTGTTTAATTTCAAAACCGAATCGTTTCCAAAATTTGTTTCGATATTAAACGATGAGCTCAAAATTAACTTTATGTAATTGTATATTACATTTTCGATATTTTCTGTTTCGGACAAAAAGGCTTTAAATATACGTTGGCAATTTTGCTCATTTGTTTTTTGCCTTATCTTTTCCCACAACGATTCGAACTTTTCTAAATCGGGGTCTATCTCGTATTTTATAGCAAACATATCGCTTTGATATGTTTTTTTACTTACAATTTTATCGGGAACGATATTTAAATCTAAAGCATCGTATATGGCTGTAAGCAAACCTTCGAAAGTATTATCGTAAACTAGTATATTCATAATTTTAGCATTTTAATTTGCAAATAAGCTCAATTGCTTATGTTGAGTTTGTTTTAATGGTTTGGGTTTTATTTTATCGTTTAATATTATCTGACGTACATTTTGAGGCAACAACTCGTTAACAGTTGCCGATTTAAGCTCGTTGCATGTAATAAAATATTTTGCTCTTTTCATTACAACACCTATTTTCTTAAGTTTCTCCGAATTTAGTTTCCCAAATCGACGGGCAAGAATAATTTTTTTAGCCGACAAAACACCTATCCCTGGTACTCGCAATATTGTTTCGTAATCGGCTTTATTAATATCTATCGGAAACAAATAAGGATTTCTTAACGCATAACTCAATTTAGGATCTATTTCCAAATCTAAGTTTGGATGCTTTTCGTTTACAATTTCATCAATTCTGAAATTATAAAAACGAAATAGCCAATCGGTCTGATAAAGTCTGTTTTCGCGTTTTAAAGGAGGCTCTTTCAATACAGGTAAACGTTTGTCGTAATCGTTTACAGGAATAAACCCCGAGTAATAAACACGCTTAAGGTGCTTATTTTTATACAAATCCCCGGCAAGGGTAAGAATTTTTTGATCGGTATCGGGTGTGGCTCCTACAATAAGCTGGGTGCTTTGTCCGCCAGGCGAAAATTTGGGAGCATATCTATACTTTCGTCTTTCTTCTTTGTTTTCGATAATTCGCGATTTAATATCGCTCATAGGTTTTAAAATACTCGAAAAGTTTTTCTCGGGAGCAAGCTTTTTTAAGTTTGGTTCGCTGGCAATTTCGATATTAACACTTAATCGATCGGCATACAAACCGGCCTCGTTTTGGAGCTCTTTGCTAGCTCCCGGAATCGATTTAAGATGAATATAACCATTGTAATTGTGTATAGTGCGTAAATCTTTTGCTATACGCACCATACGTTCCATTGTGTAATCGGGATTGCGAACCACACCCGAACTTAAAAACAATCCTTCGATATAGTTTCGGCGATAAAACTCGATGGTTAAATCGACAATTTCGTGTACCGCAAATGTTGTGCGCTTTACATCATTACTTTTACGATTTATACAGTAAGCACAATCGTAAATACAATTGTTTGTTAGCATTAATTTTAATAATGATACACATCGGCCGTCTTCGGTAAAACTATGACAAATGCCCCATGGCGAAGCATTGCCTAAACCATTTTTTGTATTGTTTCGATTGCTCCCGCTCGATGCACACGACACATCATATTTGGCTGCATTTGCTGATATTTTTAGTTTTTCGAGAACTGACGATTTCATAAAGCAATTATTTTTAGCAAAAGTAAAAATAAAAACCTTATTTAGCTAAACTTTTTAGCATAAATTTATATATTTGTAATACTTTGAAAATAAAATTAGCATTATGAGTGTCTTAGGTTTAAATATTAAGTATTTGCGCAAATCAAAAAATTTAACTCAAAGCAAATTGGCAAAAGAGTTAAATCTGAATAGAGCCATGATTGGTTCGTACGAAGAAAACAGAGCTATACCTAAGTTGTCGGTTTTGGTTAATATTGCTAATTACTTTAGCATTTCGCTTGATACTCTTATAAAACAAGATCTTTGGGACGAAAATGGATGGCATACTCAAGATCAAAATACAGAACATTACACCGGCAATAAATTAAGAGTAATTTCGACTGTTGTCGATAAAACCGATAAAGAACTCATAACCACAGTACCTATTAATGCTATGGCCGGATATACAAACGGATACTCCGATCCGGAATTTATCGAAGAGTTGCCCCGATTTTCGTTGCCTTTAATTGAGTTGAGCAAAGAACGTACGTATCGTGTTTTTCAGATAAAAGGCGATAGTATGCTGCCTCTTAAATCGGGAACTTATGTTATATGCGAATATCTTGCTAATTGGAACGATATTATAAATAACAAACCTTATGTTGTAATATCGAAAGACGAGGGTGTTGTGTATAAACGATTAGAAGATAAAATTAAAGATGCGGGCGAGATTATTCTAAACTCTGACAACAAAGAGTATCTGCCCTACGAAATGAAAATTGATGATGTTTTAGAAATATGGAAAGCTTTAGGGTTTATTAGTTTTGATTTGTCTGATACCCAAAGTAAGAATGTAGAAATTTCTCAATCGACCGAAATTAATACTGAGCAGCTATATAAAATGATTGTAGATATGAAAAAAGATATTGATGAGCTAAAAAATAAGTAATAGCAAAAGAAAAATAGTCAAAATAAATAGTAAGCAAAAATTCAAGGGCGTGTGTTTATGATAAGCACAAGGATTTGTTCTTTATGAGAGAAATTGGGTAAAAGTACTGGAAACTTAATACAGAAAAGTACTATAAAGACCATTTGAGTAATTATTGTTCAGGTATAAACCTGGGAGACGATTATTATGATAATTGTTTGAGCTTTTTGAAAATACATACGTTTAATTCTAAAATGATAATTATGAAAGACTCCTATGACAAGAAAATTCAATTAAGATGTGTCACCTGTGGAGATATAGACTTTGATTTTAATGAAGATAAAACTTGGGTAAAATGCAATCGTTGTGAAAGAGAATATCTTGGTGGATACGATGAATTGGTTGAATTAAATCAGAAAAATATTGAATCAGAACTGAATGAAACTAGAGAAGAAATCAAAAAAGACTTGGAGAAAGATATTCAAGATATGTTTAAGAAAGCATTTAAAGGAAATAAGAATATAAAATTTAAATAAATGGAAACTGCAGGATTAATAATATCAATTGTAGCGATTCTTTTTTCATTGATAACCTATTTTGTTAATGACAATAAAATTAAAAGGCAAGAAAGATTGCTTAATGAATATCAATTGAATAAAATAGCTAAAGAAAAAGAAGAATCGAAGAAAGCTATTATTGAAGCTAATGTAACTAACTATAAAAAAGAGGATAAATTAATCAGAGTTTATAATAAAGGAAAGTGCACTGCAAGAGATGTTGAAGTATTTATTCCAGAAACACAAAGCGTACAAGTAAAAAAAACTCCTTGTCCAATTGATATTATATCTAAAGACGGAATTGACATTGAATTAATTCTTTTAGGAGGACATCCTAATAAAATTGAAATTTCTTTTACATGGAAAGATGATTTTAAAGAAGACAATGAGGTAACACAAATGATACAATTATAAAACGCCCAATTGGTAACACACGTTAAATTGCATGCGAGCTGTTGTATTCCGCAGACAAAATATTATTTTAGCAAAGTTGTTCAACATAGGACAATGAAACTAGGCGGAAACCGGCACATTCTCTACACTAGACTCGTTACCGCCAAGTGTAAGAAATAGCATCACAATAAACAAAACTTAGGTAAATGAATTATAAAGTATTTTTTGCATATCAGTCGGATATTGAAGAAATCTATAGTAAAGGATTTATAAAAGAAGCATTTTATATTGTAATTTCAGAATTTAAAAAGGAAAGGATTAATATTGAATTAGATTTTGGGATGAGAAAATCCCCAGGGAATACAATATTAATTGATGAGATGCTTCGTAAAAGCCGAGAATCAGACCTCGTTATTGTAGATATGACATTTACTTCTGCCAAAGAATGGTTGGATGCTGAAATTATTGATGAAGACGATAAATGTAAATGGATAAGCATTCCTAAGGGAGATAGAAAGCCGTCCCCTAATCCAAATGTTCTACTTGAAACAGGTTATGCTTGGTCACAAAAGGGTTTTGAAAGAACTGTATTGTTAATGAATATTGCCTTTGGCTCGGCTGATGAGCTTCCCGTTGATTTGAAAGGTTTTCGGTGGGCAATTTCCTATAATTTGAATGAAAGCAATTATTCTGAGAGAAAACAAAAAAA
>JAKSCO010000020.1 GCA_022360575.1 Bacteroidales bacterium
ACCGTTTTTTGGGAGTTATACCCAAAGAACATCAAAATGAGTGATGAAAATGTTTCTTTTACTCTTTTAAGTTTCGAAAATAAATTTCTATATAAAACGAATGCCAGAACTTGCGCTCTGGCATTTCTTTTATTTTGTATCGATATTTACAGTAGTTCGTTTAATTTGTTATTTACGTTTTCTTCTATTCTGTTAATTGTTTGTTGAGCTTCGGTTTTTTCGAAATTATCTCCAGTAATTTTTTCGAAAAGCTCAATGTATCTATTGCTTACTTGGGTAATAAATTCTTCGGGCATATCGGGCATTTGCTCTCCTTCTTTTCCTTGGAAATTGTTTTCGATTAACCATTCGCGAACAAATTCTTTCGATAGTTGTTTTTGATTTTCACCTTTATCTAATCTTTCCTGATATCCATCTAAATAAAAATATCGCGACGAATCGGGAGTGTGTATCTCGTCGATTAAATAGATTTGCCCATTCTTAGTTCCAAATTCGTATTTGGTGTCAACTAAAATAAGTCCCATTTTTTCGGCTATTTCGGTTCCTCTTTTAAACAGAGCTAAAGTATATTCTTCGAGTTTTTCGTACTCTTCTTTCGAAACAAGACCTTGCTTTATAATTTCTTCTCTTGAAATATCTTCATCATGTCCTTCGTGTGCTTTAGTGGTCGGAGTAATAATAGGCTCAGGAAATCTTTGATGTTCTTTCATCCCTTCGGGCATTGGCACACCACAAATTTCTCTTTTCCCTGCTTTGTATTCGCGCCAAGCATGTCCTGTTAGATATCCGCGCACAACCATCTCTACAGGATATGGATTAACAAAATGTCCTATTGTAACCATAGGATCAGGCACAGCAATTTTCCAGTTAGGAACAATATCTGCTGTTGCATCTAAAAATTTTTCAGCAATCTGATTTAAAACTTGTCCTTTAAATGGAATGCCTTTAGGTAAAACAACGTCGAATGCCGAAATACGATCGCTCACTACCATTACAAGGTATTCGTTGTTTATGTTATAAACATCGCGAACTTTTCCGTTGTAACTACCTTCTTGTTTCTGAAATTTGAAATCTGTTTTTATTACTGCTTGTGCCATTTTAATTTTTATTTGATATAGTTTATTTATTTCGTGTTTTAGTGTTTTCTTTATCTTCGTTGCTTAGTTTGTTGTAAGCATTAACAATATACTTTACCAGATGATGTCGAATAATATCTCTGTCATCAAACTCAACAATAGAAATCCCTTTAATATTCTTAAGTATTTTCATTGCTTGCAAAAGCCCCGATGTATGTTTGGGGCGCAAATCTATTTGTGTTGTATCGCCGGTAACAATAAATTTTGCATTCTTTCCCATTCGGGTAAGAAACATTTTTAGCTGATTGACAGTTGTATTTTGTGCTTCGTCTAAAATAACAAAAGCATTGTCGAGCGTACGCCCTCTCATGTATGCTAAAGGAGCAATTTCGATTGTTCCACTTTCGATTAATTCGCCCAGTTTGCGAGGATGAATCATATCCATCAAAGCATCGTATAGTGGTCGCAAAAAAGGATCGAGCTTTTCTTTTAAGTCTCCGGGTAAAAAGCCTAAGTTTTCGCCAGCTTCAACAGCCGGGCGTGTTAATATAATTCGCTTTACTTCTTTGTTTTTAAATGCACGCACGGCTAAAGCTATAGCAGTGTAAGTTTTCCCCGATCCGGCAGGACCTATTGCAAAAAGCAAATCGTTTGAGTCGTAATCGTCAACTAATTTTTGCTGATTTATTGTTCGGGCTTTTATTGCTTGTGCATTGTTGCTATATACTAATGCATCATCTGCTTCTTCTTTTTTTCTAAGTAGATGCTCGCCTTCGCCTTTTATTAAAGCTTCGAACTCGGAGTTGTTTAGTTTCTTAAATTTCAGAAAATACTTAACGACATGTTCTAGTTTTTCTTCAAATTCGTCAATTAAATGTTCTTCGCCTTTTACTTTTATTTCGTTTCCTCTGGCTATAATCTTGAGTTTCGGATATTGATTTTTTAAGATATCTAATCTTGTATTTTTTACTCCATACATATGGATAGGATCAACTCCCTCAAGATATATTATTTTTTCAATCATAAACTATAGCATCTGTTTTTAATATATGTCTTTTTGTTTTAGAGTTTGTTATTAGAATATTTAAGGTATTGATTGTAATAAATTAATAACGATTAATCCTTTTATATATTTTTAAAAATATGTGTTTTGTTGTTTGTTAATCAATGTGTAAAGTTAAATATACTACATTTAAAAATGTCGAAAATAGTAAATTTTATTTTGGCTCAATTTTATTTGAAATATGAGTTACCAAAAAGTTTTTAACAAAGCTCTATTTGTGGATTAAACTTTGGTAAATCTATTATCAATATCCATAATAATGGGTTAAATTTGTATCGTTAAATTTAAGTTGTAAACGTTTTTTATTTATGTCAATTGTAACATTAACAACCGATTGGGCAAAAGATGATTATTATATTGGTGCTGTAAAAGGCTCGTTATATAGTAATTGTGATGATGTTACTGTTGTAGATATTAGTCATAAGGTAAAGCCCTTTAATACTTTTCAGGCTGCCTTTATTTTAAAACATTGCTTTTCGTATTATCCTAAAGGTACAGTACATATAATTGGTGTAAATGCCGATAAAACAGAAAAACAGAATTATGTTATAGCTGAGTTTAATAAGAGCTTTTTTATAGGTACTGATAATGGTATTTTTAGTCTGCTTTTTAAAACAAAAGATGATGTAAATTATTATAAGATTGATAAGATAAAGCCAAGCACATTCCCGGTTTTAGATATTTTTTGTAGAGTAGCTTGTAAATTAGTGAAAGGAAACCGCATAAATACTTTTGCTTCTCCTATAAAATCAATCGAACGTAAAGTTCCTTTGCGAGCAACAATCGAAGATAATGTGATTACAGGAGGAATTGTTTATATTGATTCATATCAGAATGCTATTACAAATGTTTCTAAAGATATATTTGCACGAGTGGGGCTAGGCAAACCATTCAAAATTTATGTTCAAAGTAATCACCATGTTATTTCTAAAATAAATACTTCGTATCAAGAAACATCGGTGGGCGAGTTATTGGCTATATTTAACTCGTTGGGCTTACTCGAAATTGCTATTAATGGAGGTAATGCTGCCGAATTATTAAATTTAGATACCAGCTCGTCGGTACGAATAAGATTTTCATAAAAAAAGTCCGGTGTAATTAAATCACCGAACTTTGTAGTGTATTTATATCTATAATTCTAATCTAGAAATATAAATCTCGTTCTCCGTTTTTAATTTTTTCGATTCGTTCTTTTAATTGCGAAACAACTTTTTCGTTATCCATAGCTTTTATTTCTTTATCGATAACTCTCCATGCTTTTTTGGCTGTTTCTTCATTAGCGTAATCTTGTAGATATTCGGCTAAAGTTAAAATTGCGTTAGGAGTACAAAAACGTTTAATAAAACCAGGTACCGAGAATTCCATAAAATGCTCGCCGGTGCGTCCTAATCTGTAGCATGCAGTACAAAACGAAGGTAAATATTCGTTTTCTATTAGTTCGTCAATAATCTCGGCTAACGATCGATCGTCGCTAATAGCAAATTGCTCTTTATTTAAATTCTGTTCTTCGTTTTGGCTTTGATGATATGCTCCTAGTTCAAGCTTTGTTCCTCCATCAATTTGCGAAACTCCAAATTCCATAACCTCGCGACGAACATCAGCCGACTCGCGAGCGGTAAGAATCATTCCTGTGTAAGGAACTGCTAATCGTAAAATAGCAATTAACCGAACAAATTCTTCATCGCTAACTAAGTAGTCGGGGTTAACATCAATTGACGAGGCATCTTTAATTCGAGGGAATGATAAAGTGTGTGGTCCTACATTGTAACATGCTTCGAAATGATTTGTATGACGAACCATTCCTAATACTTCGTATCGCCAGTCGTATAATCCAAATAAAGCTCCAATTCCTACATCATCTAAGCCTGCTTCTTGTGCTCTGTCTAGTGAGGTTAATCTATAATTAAAATCTTTTTTCTTTCCTCCTAAGTGATATTTTTTGTATTCTTCGGGGTGATAAGTTTCTTGAAAAACCTGATATGTTCCAATACCAGCATCTTTAACTGTTTTAAAACCTTCAATATCTAAAGGTGCTGCATTTATATTCACTCGTCTGATTTCGCCATTTCCTTTTTTTACACCGTATACTGTTTTTACATTTTCGGCAATGTATTCAGGAGAATAGTCGCGATGTTCGCCATATACTAATATTAATCGTTTTTGTCCATTATCCTCTAAGGCTTCAACTTCACTTATTAGTTCGTTATTCGATAAAGTTTTTCTAACAGCGTCTTTGTTTGTAGTTCTAAAACCACAATATTTACAGTTGTTAGTACATTTATTTCCTACATATAAAGGAGCAAACAAAACAATTCGATTTCCATAGATTTTTGTTTTTAAATCTTTAGCTCCTTGTTTTATTTCTTCAATCAACTCGGGATCGGTTGCATTAATTAAAACCGCGGTGTCTTCTAAGCTTAAACGTTTTTTACTAAGCGATTTTGCAATTACTTCCCGAACTCGTTCTTTTGTCGACTTAGTATTATTAATATAATCCCAAATTTCATCAGGATCAATAAATGGCTCCATTCGTTGATCCTTAATTTTGTATTGCTCCGGATTGAATTTCATCTCTCTATTAATTTATGATTTGCCTGAACAACCTGTTGTTTTGCCATTATAATTCAGACACGATCTGTTTTTATTGTTTAAATATTATATTTCTCAGTTTATACCAAATGAATTTCAAGATGAGGGATTTATAAAAATGAATAATTTTTGTCTTAGACGCGACGAGAAAGCAAAAGATAGCAGAGTTACCTTGTAGCTTTTTTGGCAATGAATAAGGCAAAAAGAAACGTTTTTATCACTCATTTTGATGTTATTTTGGTATTATTTCCTAATTACTATTCTTTAAAAGAACCGATTTTACCTGAATGCCTTTAAGACGCCCAAGTTGTCCGGTTAACGAACCTATTTCGTCGGTAGTTCCTTCTAAAACTAGAGAAATAATATTTTGGCCATTTAAACGTGGTAAACCTTGTCGGCCAATAATAATTTTG
>JAKSCO010000247.1 GCA_022360575.1 Bacteroidales bacterium
GCTAAAGCTTCGGACAGCTTTTTATTTTTAACGATTGTTTCGTCGAATGGGTACCCAAGCTGCGCTTGTTAGTGCCTTTTTTAATAAAACTTACGTTTTATTTTTTTAAAAATATCAAAACAACTTTTATTCTTTTAATCTCAATACTTGATACTCAGATCTTGATCGTAAAATCGCAAAAGCTTGCAATTACTGGCGGGGAATAAACTAAAATCGGGGTGGAATTTTTGATAATTGTCAATTAGTATCATTCTTAAATTATACCAAAAGAACATCAAAATAAGTGATAAAAACGTTTCTCTCTCATCTTTGAAATCCCATTTGGTATAATTATAAACAGCAAAGCTGCCTGAAATAAATCAGACAGCTTTGTTTTATTTTTTAGAAAATATATTAATTAGCTTCTCTTAATAGAACGTTTCCTATTTCCCAAACAGCTCCAGCACTAGCTGTACTTAGATATTTAAATGCAATATAAAATGTAGCTTGTCCATCGTAAGCAGATAAATCAATATCTCCTGACGATTGGAAATCCCAAGAATTTCCTGCTGGACGAGACGTTATAGATAAAGCAGTCCAAGTTCCCTGAGAGCTTGGGTTACTGGAGCCATCATAATCTGTAGACACAAGCACTTGAAGATCATTGTATGATGTAATGAAATTAATTGCTTCTTTCAGAATTAATTTAACATTTGTTTTAGTTGATAAATTAATAAGAGGAGAAACAAGCCAATCTTGATTTGCAAAATGCTGACTTGAAACTACGCTAGACATTTTAGCACAACCGCCACCATAACTAGCCCAAGTCCATTCTTGTGCTCCTGCTACACTAAATATACTAAAAGCTGAAATATTACTTGTAAAACTTTCTTCGTAAAATCCTTGTATTTCTGTGGTTTCACCATGCTCGTTACCATCAATAATACAGCCTATTGTGGATTTCATTCCTGGCTGACCAAAATAAGCTTCTAAGTTACCTCTAACACTTACTTGTTTTCCTTTATTAGCAGCATTGTCTTGTAGGTTTAAAGCTGCTCTAACTGCAGAACTAGAACTAGGTAGCTGAACAACCAAAACATTATTTGAGTTTCTTTCTTGGGCATCATCAGCAATTAACACATTGGTTTTGCCAGAAAATGGAGCATCGAAATCAAAATTTGTTCCATTATCAGAATATTCAGCAAACCCAACAATATAACCTCTAACCCACTTATTTATTCCTGAGTTATTAGCAACAGCAGCAGCAACATTGTATGGGTCGGCTTTTTCGCCAGTACCTTCTGGGGTTCCCATTCCTCCGTTTAATCTTGCTCCATTCATAGATACTTCGTCAAGATTACGAATATATAACTGCATAGTATTAATATATCTTCCGGCTATAGCTATTAAAGAACCACTTCCGTTAGGAACATTATCGTTTGCAAATTGAGCATAGCCACTAGTACGAACAATCATAGTATTTCCTTCGGCATCTTGAATTGAATGTTCAACAAGCAATTTTCTGATTCCATCAGCATAAGTTGCAGATGTATCGCCAGCAGCAAACTGAACATTTTCTAATTTTATAAGTTTTCCCTGAAATCTTGCTTTATCGGCATTTATAGCTGCAATTGTAGTTGTAATAGGATTAACATTTACTAATGTTTTAACTTTAGTAATGTGTAAATCCATGTCGAAGCCAACTTTCTCTGGTGAATTCAATTGATAAGTCTCTTTATAATGTTCAACTTTCAAACCCTTAATTTGGACTCTAATTGAGTCTCCTTGGTAAATTCCTCCTGCATTTCTTAATTTTAATACAATAACATCATTGCCATCGTATACATATGCCTCTTTGTATAGATTTCCTTTTTTATCGTCCATTATAACAGTACCATAAAAACTTGCAGATTCAGTAATAGTATCTAAGCTAGTCATTGTCTTTAAATCAGCAATAGTTTTTATTTTTCCGATAGGAATTGTTTTTACTGGTGGGACATCAAAATCGTCATCAACACACGAAAATAAAAGCACCGTCATAGTAAATAGTGCTAATAAACCTGATATTATTTTGTAATTTTTCATAATATATTTTTTTCTTACTTTATTTAAAATTGAAAGGTTAAAATTAACATATAATTTCTGCCATAAGCATAGAAATATTTTGAGTATGCTTGTTTCCCAAGGGTTTTTTCAGCCTCAAAAACATTTCGCTTAAATTGTCCTTGCTCATACCCCCCTGTAATAAATTCTTGGTTATCTAATAAATTATTTATTTGTGCATGTAGTCGTAGATAGTAATCGCCTATTTTCCATGATTTTCCTCCAGAGATATTCACCATGAATTGTCCTGTGAGTTTTTCTTGTTCAGTTATAAATCTTGCCCTATTGGGACCATAAGGAGACACATCTAAGGCAGTAACATAACTTTCGATTCTTCTGGCAGGAGAAAAATCAAGATAAATTTTATCAAAATAATTTGCATTTGCTTCGATCCACCAAAATTTAGGAGAATTGTATTTTACCCCAAAAGAATAAGCTTGCTGTGGAGTTCCTGGTGTTCTGAAATTTTTAATATAAGTTATATCGTTATTTACAGTAGGAAAAACTTCTTTGTAATATTCTGGATGTTCATATCCTTTAGCTTTGTTATCTGTAGTAATTACTAAATTAGGATTTGAAGTATAAATAGATTGCCCAATAGCAGCAACACCCAAAAGACTCAATTCTGAAGTAATTTTTGCTTCTAATGCTATTTCAGTTCCAAGGCTTTTCTTTTTAATACCTGACATTACATAATTAACAAAAGATCCAAAGGCATAGTTATAATAACTTTTCACTTCTGTTTGATCAACAAACTGAGTATAATATCCAGACACACGACCAGTTAAGAAAGGTAAACGTATAACATAATTTAAATCGGCCGACATTATTTTTTCGCTGGTTAAATTATTTACAACATGGTCTCTTGTTCGAGGCGAAACATAAGCATTTCTGAAATAAGGAGCTCGTGTCGTGTATTTCGCATTAGCATACACTATATGACGACCAGTAATTTTGTAATTAGCTCCTAAAGAAACTCCGTAGTTAAAGAAGTTTTGTTTTTTTGAATCACCAAATGATTCGGTAGGGAATTTCCCGGTACGCATATTACCTGTTCGGAAAAAACTTGTATTCGACAATTGAGTTCCTAAATAAAGGTCTAAAGCTCCCATTGTATAATCGGCTTTAACAAAACCGCCTATTTGCTGTATGTTAGCATCGTAGTCGTAGCCAAAAGTATCGCCCACTTTAGTTAATCTATTAGGATTATTAAGGTCACTCTGAGCTATTTCATCTTTTTTAAGATCTCTTTCAGCAAATCGATCAATATCTACCCAATAATCGCCACCTAATAAATCATCAACTAGTTTGAAGTGACGCCCTTTATACCAAGTATAATTAAGATTACCTCTTAGTTTTAGCTCTTCGTTAAGATCATAATCTGCAAAAGCAGTTGCTTTTAATTGATTGTGATCTACTCTGCGATCTTCGACAATATAATTTGAACGATTGAAAGTAACATTATTGCCACTAACTCCATTTACATTAGGCAAAGTATATAAGTTTTTTCCATTCACAAAATAAAAGTAATCCCAATCAACCTGAGGATTTTCCCAAGTATAGGTTGCTTTGTCTATATTATAATAGGGTCTATTTTTATAATAATCAGGAGTTGGATTTGTTTCATCGTACCAATTCAACGCAGTTGCCCCTGTACGACCAAAAGAATAAGCCAAAGATGTATTTATTCTTAATTTTTCGTTGATATCCCAATAGTGAGTTAATGAAGCAAAAGGTTTAAAAGTATTTGCTACTCTTGAGTTTCTTTTTTCTCCTTTTTGATATCCCCAATTAGAGTTATAGTAGTTATTGTTCAAATAATCATAAACATCTTGAGTTGAAGAATTTTGTTTTCCTCTTCTGTTAGGAGCAACAAAGGCCGTTAAAGCCAAAGAATGTCTTTTATTAAATTGTTTCTCGACAGCTAATAAACACGCCCAAGCATCGTAAAAAGTACCTTCGATATATCCTTCTTGAGCCCAACGATGCGAACCCGATAGTGTAACAGCCAAACCGTTTTCCATTAAACCAGTCGAAGCAGTAGCCATTACCCTGTTTCTGTAAGTTCGGTTTGTTGACATATAAGAAACTTTTACC
>JAKSCO010000361.1 GCA_022360575.1 Bacteroidales bacterium
CACACTTACTAGTTTTATTAATAAAAGAAATAGTATTACTATTGTTTTTGTTCGATTCATTTTTTCCTACTCTTGTATTTTTTATAATCGTTCATTAAAGCCTCAAAAAACATCTTCGAAATCACCGAAGAGCCTCTCCATGTAAAATGAGTAAAATCGGTTCTTGCCAAAGGAGGGTCTGCATTTACCCATGCAGGCATCGAATTATAACCACCCATTGCTTCGTACATATCCCAAAAAGCACATCCCGCTTTAAATGCTGCATTTCGCTGTGCGTCTCTAATTTTTTCGATATTACCATACGATACATACTCCCCATCTTTTTTTCTCGACATATCAGAAACTCCTATTACAATTATCGAAATATCAGGACGCAAACTCTTTAATGTTTTCAGTTGCTTATAAAATTGTTTTTCGTAATACGAATAATTCTTATTCAGATAAGGAACAATATTAACCCCAAACTCCATAATAATTAGCTTAACATTTAGCTCTTGATACATAGCTCGCAAAAAAGCCAAATCTGTACGAGTAAAATCAATCCCACTACTTCCTCGTAAAGGAATATTATCTACAGCTATACCTCTATCATCATCTAATGCTATAGCATAAACATCCGGGCTATCCTCCCCCTTAAAACTAATTGTTATTTCATCTAAAGCACCATCTATATCCCACGACAAAGTCTGCAATTGGTACGATACAGGAATAAGTTCAGCATCTAAAGTTTGATCTTTATATTTCAACTCTGCAATGAAAGGCCCTTTGTTGTATCCATAAAACACACGACATTTCTTAAACTTTCTTGTTCGCCTGTACGATAGATTCGATTTACGTAAGTTAATTTCTCCGTAATACATTTTATTTCCATCATTTATCTCAGGAGCAAACCGTCCAAAACTCATTAAAACACCTAGGCGTTTATGAAAAATAGTTCCATTCTTTATACTATGCATCGTATGCCTATTCCAGCTTCCTGTCAATTTATGCTCTATCGAGATATTTGTACCCTTAATTAAAACCGGAGCAAACAATCCTATTCCCGAACCTCCAAATTGTTTCTGCAATTCATTTCGAATATAAGAACTTATTCGATCTCCTTCTATTTGCGAATCGCCATAATGCAATACCCGAATTAGTTCTTTCGATTTTTTTAACGAGCTCAGTTTCTTAAAAAACGGATACAAAACTTTCGAATTTTCCTTAGGATATTCCAAAGCTCGTTTTACTGATTTCTTTTTTTCTTTCCGTGGTTTTTTTTCCGTCTTTATAGTGTCTACAACAGCCAACGAATCGTTACTTTCAACAACATCTAAGGTGTCATTATTCAAAACTTCATCATCCGCAAGTGTATCCTTTACAATTTCACTTATATCATCCACAATATCCGATTGATGATACTCTAATATTTCATTAATATCAGCATACTTTTGCTTTTCTATTGTAAACAGCGAATTTATATCCGAAAATCGAATTAAAGTATTGGTTCCGATCCGAACTCCTTGTTTCGGAAATACAAAAGAGATTATAGCAAGAACAACGAATATTGAAATTAGAAATAGTAAAGTCTTATGCGGCCTCATTCAAAGTGAACTTTTCGATTAAAGTTTTTAAAAATATCAATATTTATTCAATTATAAATTACAATTTACATTTTATTACGACTATAAAGATAACCTTTTTTGCACTACTGACAGTAAGTTTAAGCGAAATATGACCAAATATTAAAAAGCTAATCCTCCATAATCAAACTAAAATACATAATGGCGTTTCCCTTTCAGGGTCGGGCTTTTCGTTACAATCCCTAACGCAAAAAACACAACACCTACTTAATAAGTTTTATGAAACCCCGATCGCAGAGCAGCCCCTTGAGCAGTCCCCTGCGGAGCCGAAGGGGAGTCGAAGGGCAGCCAAAGCGCCCAGAATTAAAGAAAACAAGACTGGTTATTCTGAGATTCTGCCTAAAAAATATCTTGCTTAATCACATATTAAGAATATGTGTCTACGAAAAGGTTTGTGATACTCAAAGGGAATTTGTGTGTTTTTTTGCAAGGAAAACACAACAAATACTTGGTTTTATTGTTGGATTCTATTATTATTGCTGAGTCTTCGAAGACCTTGTTAAAACTATTTATAAACAATTAAAAAAATGAATTTGGAATTCAAAAAATGGATGCTAATGAAATGAAACTTGTTACAGGAGGTGCAGATTGGGTGGATATTGTTCTTTTAGCAGGAGAAAGAGTTCTTAATGGGATCTATGAAACAGGGAAAAAAATATTAAATGATAAAATTAATAAGATATCTTCAAAAGATAAGTTCGTTTAAATTTATTGCACTCGGAACATTTTCTATTTTACTTGCTTCAATTGTAGTTAATATTATTTCTATTAATAGTCAAGAACCTCCTATCATTAATAACAAAACATTAATAAAATTTATTAAGGCTTTGTTTATTTGTCCATTGTTTGAAACAATCTTATTTCAAGCATTGCCTTTTGTTTTAATACAAAAAGTGGTAAAACACAAATATAGCTTGTGTATATACTTATTAATCTCTACAATAACATTTATGTTGATTCATCCTTTTGTTATAAATTATATGATATTTACATTCATTGCTGGGTTTATTTTAGCATTTTTATATTATGTAGCTACATTTAAGAAAGAATCAGCAATTATTTTAGTATCATTAATCCATTTTAGTTATAATTTCATAACATTTATTCTCTATGTATTTCAATGTTTTAATATATAATTCTCGCTTGGCGAAGTATTATAAAATCAAAAAGAACTTATTAACATATCCTGCTAATGTTTTTCTGCCGGATTCTTTAACCAAAACAAATGGAATATTCAAATAGAAAAGAAAAATTTATACGATTTTTCTGTACAATGTTTTTATTATCTATAATATACATATTATGGTTTTCTGTTGTCGAAAAATGGCTATATCAATACAACGAATTTAAGCAAATAACTAACCAAAATCTGATTTTTACCTTAGCCCCAAAACGAG
Source organism: Bacteroidales bacterium (assembly GCA_022360575.1). GTDB lineage: Bacteria > Bacteroidota > Bacteroidia > Bacteroidales > UBA12077 > UBA12077. The sequence continues at coordinate 3,020 of JAKSCO010000361.1, forward strand.
GAGTTTTTTTTCTGTTTCTATCTGCTTGCTTTATAACTCCAGTTCTCGAAGAAATATTATTTAGAGCTCCTGTAATATTTTCTCCAAAGAATATATCCTTATTCATAGGGGGAGTTTCATATATTATAATAACAAAAACACTACATATTAACTCTTGGAAAATATTATTTCTAATTGGAGCTATTTCTGGGGTATTTATATATAAAATTTGGAGTACTTTTTTAATAAAAAAAGAAATTAAAATCTTAACAACAAAAAAAATGATTGTAGTGTTTACAATTATTACTTCATTAATATTTGGGGCAGTTCATACTTTAAATTATTCTCAAGTAAACATATATTCCTTAATATTAACAATCCCGATTGTTTTTAGTGGGTTTGGGCTTGCGTATATTCGAATAAAGAATGGACTTATTTGGTCAATTGTATTACATTCGATACACAACCTACCTTTAGCAATCGTTTTATTAATCTATCAATTATAATAATAGTCTATAGGGTTTATCTACTTTTAATAGATAAAAGGGAGGTCGATAAACTCTAACCCCGGTCGCTGAGCCGGTGCCTTGAGCTGAGTCGAAGGGCAGCCAAAGCGCCCAGAGTCAAGACAAAAGAACATAAAAAAGGGAATGCTCATTACTTTATGTCAAACACACAAAAAACAATAGCAGGAAGCTAATTTCATGTGCAGGGAGCATTTTTTAATGCCAAATCCATTAAATTCAATAGCAGGGAACCTCTACAACATTGCAGGGAGCGCCAAATGCTATGCAAACTAGGGTCACTACATGTTACAAAAGTGTTTTTTTACGTTATTGATTCAATATTTTATTGCAAAGACACATAATTTAATAGCAGGGAGCCTTTATAGTACTCCAGGAAACTCCCACAGCATTGCAGGGAGCATAA
>JAKSCO010000154.1 GCA_022360575.1 Bacteroidales bacterium
GTGATCATGATCGCATTCTTTTACTTCAAATTTCATTGCTTCAATCCAATATTGCGAAAAATAACCATTCTCTGATTTTGCAATTTTAGCTTTCATTGCTTCAATATGTTTTATTGCTTCAGCATGTTCATCTTCGTTTTCATGTTTTCCATCTGAATGGTCATGTACAGCTTCGTTATCAGTTCCTTCTGATAATTCTTTTTCAAGATTTGAAACATAGTCCTGATCGATTTTTAATTCTTTAACTTTTCCAGTTATTAAAACATGACTTCCTTCTAGTTCTTTTTCAAAAACACCTAATTCTTTACTAGGGGTCACTTTAATTGTTACATCATGATCATTACCCATAATAAACATTCTTTTTCCTCCATGCGAACATACATGACCTACTGTTCCCATAACAACAACATCCTTATCAACATAATTTTTGATATCAGACATAACTTGTTCTACTGTAAGTTTATTTGTTTTGTCTTTATGAGTTTCTTTTTTTTGTTCTTTTGAAGCACAAGAGGCAAGCATAGTAACAATTACTAGAGCACTAAACATTCTTTTTATCATAGATTTAGTTTTTAAAGGTTTAAATTGTGATTTTCGATTGATAAATATAACAAATAATTTTTAATCACAGATAGTCCTAGAATCAACAAATAGTTATTTTACTAATCTACCTGAATATTTGAAAACTCTTTAGTTATCTCAAAAGGATAATCAGGATACTCAAATACAGGAAATCTGCTTTCAGTTTCTCCGATGGAATATCCCCAAATTGAATTATAGTCATTTTTATCTTCACCTAATTTTTCGATTTGTCTTAAATACTCACCAATAGGTTTCGATTCAACAATAATTACTTCTTCCATATTATTAATTATAGGACTGTGAGTACGAGTTGAATCATGATCAAACTTAAGAATTCTTCGCCCTCTACGAGTTATCCCAATAGTTCTAAAAGTTAAACTCTTTCCTACTCCTGGTAGATTAATAACATTTCTATCTGTAGCTAAAAAAGGTAAGTTTTCTTTTCCTCTTAAATAATCTATATTATCAAGCATATTGTTTGCGCTCAGTTGATAATAACGTATTAATTCGATATATTTTTTAGGGATTTTTCCTATTCTTTTTTCTTCTAATTGTTCTTGAACAGCTCTAGCATTCGTTGCGAAATTGTTATAGTTTTCCATATAACCTTTAACAGAAAAAGTATAATAAGTAATAACTCCGATATCATTTAATACTTTTCTTAACTTATTGGTGTGTCCTCGCAATGATGAAGCTGCTGTAAAAACGTGTTGATTTGTAACTGTCCATCCAGCTTTCACTATTCGATCAATAGCTAATTTTACTTCGGGAGTTACTTCCATCGCTGATTCGAAATGAGTTTGAATAACAAACTGACGTATTCCTATTTTAGAAGCTTTCTCTTTAAAATTGGTTAAAATTTTAATTAATTCAGATGTTATTCTTTGAGGCAAGTATACAGGCAACCTAGTTCCTAGGCGAACACGCAATATTTCAGCATGCTTTTCACCATTAGGAAGGTTTTTATTTTTTTCGCGTTTACGAACAGCCATTTCGTAAACTTCGTCAAGAATATTTTTTAATGATTTATTAGAACTCATTAAAGCATCTCCGCCTGTTATTAGAATATCGCGCAATTGATTATCATTTTCGAAATATTCTAATAGCTTTTTTAATTTTATCGGCCATTTTTCAGTGGGCTCTAATTTCTTTAGATCAAAGTTCAGATTTCCTCTCTGAAAATCGTACATTCTTTGACAAGAAGCACATAATCCTCCACAAGCTCGACCTAAAGAATCTGGAATTAAAATAGCTACCTCGGGATATCTACGATGTAGATTTGTTGCTGATGGTAGAATCCATCCTGCTGCATTAGGTTTTCCTTTTTCAACAATATCTTCTTTTTCCCAAGCAACAATATGTCCAAACTCATGAATTAGCTCTTTGCTATAAAGTATATAATCACGAATTGCAGCATCGGTATGAGTTTTCTTCTTTTTTTCAACATTTAACAAAGACAAATAGTATGGATTTACGAAAAAAGGAATTCCTTCAGCTTCAGCTTCTTTAAGGACATTCATTGTATCTTTGTCCAATGAATAATCTAACATTCGATTTAATAAATCGGGGGTTCGAATAGCAAATTTTAAATGAAACAATTTAGTATCCCACCAAGCTGTTACTTTCTCGAACTTTTGTTCAAATGATAAATTTTCATCAAAATGAAACCTAGAGCTTTTAACTACTCCTTTATCAATAATGTCTATTATTATATTTATTATTCTTTCCTTGTTCTTTTTTCTTCGTTTTATGATATCCTCATCAAGTCCCGAAGGATGTTTGTCCATCCATTTAAGAATTTGTTCATGAGACGGAGATTTGAATTTTATTTCACCTGAGAATTGACGAAAAAGATGTAGCATATCAACAAAAAAGAAGTATTTTCCCCCTCCAGTTCCATTTTTTACAGCTAACCATAAAATTCGAAAAGGGGTATTCATTCTTTTTTGCCCTCTGACATTTAAGTCTCTATACTCATAATTTGTATGTTGAATATAATCGAGAATCCTTATTGCAGCAACCTCTTTCCATTTTATTTTTTCGAAGGTTTTACGACCTGTTTTTTCATTTTTATAGTATTGAAAAGCTTCTTTATTTTTTTTCAATTCATCCTCAGCCCATTTTTTTATAGACTTATTAACATCTTCTTCAGTTTCACTGGTAGTTAATATCTCTTTTAAAAAAGGATTTTCATTTAGGATTTGCTCAACAACAACTTGGGATTTTTGACTTATTTGAACTTTCTCTTCAGCTAAATTCGGAACCATCACTCTTCAATTTTTATTTCAAATATTACAAATTACAAAATGGGACTTAAGTACATTTTGTAGAAAAAAATCATTACTTCGAAACGAAATATGGATTTATCAAAGGTTGCAAAAC
>JAKSCO010000006.1 GCA_022360575.1 Bacteroidales bacterium
ACGTTTCCACTGATACGAAGTTCTGTCGTTCCTTCAGTTGGATCGTCCGACTCAATGGTGATGATACGAACAAACTGTCCAACAATTTCTGAAGGATTTAATTTTACCCGTACTTCCCCTGAGCTTCCTGCCTCGATCACGTTGGGGCTATAACTTGCCGTGATGTCGCTCGCAGAACACTTTGTGGCAATAATTCGCAAAGGTGCGATGCCGGCGTTCCTCAATTTGAACACATGTGTCTTTTCCTTGTATGCAACGATTCGCCCGAAGTGATGTTGTTTTTGTATGAATTGAACATCGGGGACGTTGCGTAGCGTAGGACCGTTGTGGTCCAACGTTCGACCAAGTGATGTGTTTCTGTGGTTCACCGTGGTACTTTTCGTCGACAAGAGGACTAGTTGGCGTGTAATTCGGATTGAATCAATTGTTAGCTCAACCACCGGCCCCGTTTGACGGAAGGGCATTTCGTTTATTTCCTCTCCGTCAATAGTTACAATTTTCCTAATAGTAACAAGTTCGGGAAGTGACACCCGCACATGAATCGAATCTTTAACTGGAGTCCACTTTACTGGATCTGTTTCTGTTCTTTGATGCGGCCAAGGACCAACAAAATCATGGTTAATCAGTACGATTATGTAACCTTGTCCCGGACTCTGAAGCAGATTCGCTTCTACTAACGGTTCACTAGAACAGACTCCGTTGGTCATAATGTCCGAAGTTAATAGATACTTCTGGAGATAACGAAGTTCTGAATTTATCTGACGAATTGTGTCTATTTGTGTGTCATCTTGTTCTCTTAATCGATAGAAGATTCCTCGTGTCCCGCGAGAGATTGCACTGTAGACCTGATAACGGATTTAAAAATTCTTCGTCCCAGGATGTTATCTGGTCATCTACAAGGAAAGATTCTTGAAATGATCAGCAAAATGATTCAACCTGAAAAAATTTTAGAACTCGGAACATATACTGGTTATTCGGCAATTTGCTTAGCTAAGGGATTAAAAAAAGGAGGGAAACTACACACCATTGAAATAAACGATGAGTTAGAGGATTTCATTTTAAAATATGTAGGCAAAGCAAATTGCTCCGATGAAATTCAATTGCATTTTGGTGATGCAAAATCAATTATTTCCGACCTAAACACTCAATTTGATTTGGTATTTATCGATGCCGATAAACGAGAATACATTGATTACTACAATATTGTTTTTGATTATGTAAAGACAGGAGGATTTATTCTGGCAGATAATGTTCTGTGGAGCGGGAAAGTAATAGAATTAGATACTCCAGATGACGAATACACAAAAGGGATTTTTGATTTTAACAAACTAATAAAAAACGATACTCGTATCGAGAAAGTTATTTTACCCTTAAGAGATGGATTAACACTAATTCGTAAATTATAAAATATTCTGTATTTTTTAATTGTTATATAC
>JAKSCO010000100.1 GCA_022360575.1 Bacteroidales bacterium
AATCTTATTTAAGTCCGTAAAGATTTGATCTGCAAAAAATGGAGCTATCGGAGCCATTAAACGAGATACTGTTTCTAAGCAATTATAGAGTGTTTGATAAGCAGCAATTTTATCTTTCGAGTATTCACCTCCCCAATATCTCTTACGATTTAAGCGTACATACCAGTTGCTTAAATTTTCAGTGACAAAATCTTGTATTGCTCTACCAGCTCGTGTTGGTTCATAATTTTCGTAATCGTTCTCAACCTCTTTAATTAATGAATTTAACAACGAAATAATCCAACGATCAATTTCTGGGCGTTCATTAACTGGTATTTCATCCTCATTAAAATTAAAGCCATCAACGTTAGCATAAAGAGCAAAGAAAGAGTAAGTATTGTATAATGTTCCAAAGAATTTACGTTTTACCTCATCTAATCCATTTACATCAAACTTTAGATTATCCCAAGGTTGTGCATTTGTAATCATGTACCAACGCAAAGGATCAGATCCATTTTTTTCGATTGTTTCAAAAGGATCTACTGCATTTCCTAAACGTTTCGACATCTTAGCTCCGGTCTTATCTAAGACTAACCCGTTTGATATAATATTTTTAAATGCTACAGAATCGAATAACATTGTAGCAATTGCGTGTAAAGTAAAAAACCATCCTCGGGTTTGATCCACTCCTTCGGCTATAAAATCAGCAGGATAAACCTGATCAAACCCTTCTTTATTTTCGAAAGGATAATGTAATTGAGCATAAGGCATAGCTCCAGAGTCAAACCACACATCAATTAAGTCTAATTCACGAACCATTTTCTTCCCACTGTCAGATACTAAATAAATACCATCAACATATGGTCTGTGCAAATCTATCTTTTCGTAATTTTCCTTAGTATTAACTCCTACTTCAAATTTAGCATATGGATTTTCACTCATAAATCCAGCCTCTATCGACTTATCTATTTCGGCAAACAATTCTTCGATTGATCCAATGCATTTAACCTCAGTTTTATCTTCAGAAACCCATATAGGTAGAGGTGTTCCCCAGTAACGAGAACGAGACAGGTTCCAATCTTGTAGATTTTCTAACCACTTCCCAAAACGTCCTGTTCCTGTTGATTCTGGTTTCCAATTAATCGTTTTGTTTAATTCTATCATTCTATCCTTTATAGCTGTAGTTTTAATAAACCACGAATCTAACGGATAGTATAAAACAGGTTTGTCTGTTCTCCAGCAATGAGGATAATTATGGGTGTGTTTCTCTATCTTAAATGCTTTATTCTCTTTTTTTAGCATTACACAGATATCCACATCTAAGGTTGCATCCTTATCTGTAAGTGTTGGATCGTATGCATTCTTTACAAATCGTCCAGAGAATTCACTATATGTTTCTTGATTTACATTTTTTGAAACAAAATCAGAAGATAACTCTTCTATAGGATACATACGTCCTTGTTTATCAACAAGAGGATGCATGTTATCTTCTTTATCAAAAACTACTAATGGTGAAATTTTACTTTGTTTAGCAACTCTATCATCGTCAGCTCCGAATGTTGGAGCAATATGAACAATTCCAGTTCCATCTTCGGTAGTAACAAAATCACCAGTAATTACTCTAAATGCATCTCCATTAGGTTTTACCCAATCAATTAATTGTTCGTAATTAATTCCTTCTATATCTTTGCCTGTATACTCAGAGATAATTTCGTATGGTATTTTTTTATCTCCTGTTTTATAGTCTTCAAGTTTTAAATCTGCTAATTTCTTATCAAAATGTGCATTAAATAAATCTTTAGCTAAAACAACAGTAATAGGAGTTCCTGTATATGGGTTAAATGTTTTTACTTGAACATAGTTGATTTTAGGACCAACTGCTAGTGCTGTATTCGAAGGTAAAGTCCATGGTGTTGTTGTCCAGGCAATAAAATAAACATCAGTATCAGTATTTTTAAATAAAACTTCTGATTTCTCGTTTCGAATAACTTTAAACTGAGCAATACAAGTTGTATCTTTTACATCTCGGTAACATCCTGGTTGATTCAATTCATGTGTACTTAATCCTGTCCCTGCAGCAGGCGAATAAGGTTGTATAGTATATCCTTTGTAAATTAAATTTTTATCGAAAAGTTGTTTTAATAAATACCACAACGATTCAATGTATCGGTTATCGTAAGTAATATAAGGGTCGTCCATATTTACCCAATATCCCATTTTGTGAGTAAGATCTTCCCACATGTCGGTATATTTCATTACCTCTTTACGACAAGTATCATTGTATTCGTCAACAGTAATTTTTTTACCAATATCCTCTTTAGTTATTCCTAACGCTTTTTCAACACTTAACTCAACAGGTAAACCATGGGTATCCCATCCTGCTTTACGTTTAACTAAGTAACCTTGCATTGTTTTATATCTACAGAAGATATCTTTTATAGAACGAGCCATTACATGATGAATTCCAGGAATACCATTAGCCGATGGAGGTCCTTCGTAAAAAACAAAGGTTGGTTTTCCTTCGCGTGTAGTTATACTTTTATGAAACACATCATTCTTGTCCCAACTTGCTAATATGTCTTTATTTACTTGAGACAAATCCAGCTTCTTATATTCCGGAAATTTTTTACTCATTGATATTTTATATTTTAATGGACTACAAATATTTAAAACGTACAAAGATAGATTTCTCGCTAATAAAATCCAATCAAAAATCAAGTCTTAAATAAATTTTTATTTTTTAGATTTTTCTAGGGTGAAAGCAAAACATGTTCCTTCGTTAATTGTACTACGAACATTAATAGTTTGATTATGGGCTTCAATAATATGTTTTACAATAGCTAAGCCCAAACCAGTACCTCCAGAGTTTCTTGTCCTGCTTTTCTCGACACGATAAAAACGTTCAAAAATACGAGGAATTTCATTTTTGGGGATTCCTGATCCATCATCTGCTATTTCTATTAAAATATTATCTCCCATTTCTAGAAATGATATTTCGGTTACTCCTTCTGACCTACCATAATTGATTGAATTTATAATTAAATTGGTGAGTAATCTATCTATTTGCTCCTTATCAGCATGTACCAAAATAGGTCTTTCAGGGCGATTCTTTATTGTTAAAGTTATATTCTTATCTTTATTTTTGAGCTCTTGCGATTCAAAAATATCCTCAACAAGTTTTACTACATCAAAATCGGAAATTGACAAATTTAAAACTCCAGCTTCTAATTGTGTTATAGATTCTAAATCTCGAACAATAGATATCATTCTATTTATGCTTTTTTCTGTTTTTTCGAGATATTTACGATTTATTGTCGAGTCGTATAAACCTCCGTCGAGAAGAGTAAGTATATAGCCCTGAATATTGAAAATGGGAGTTTTTAATTCGTGAGATACATTCCCTAGAAATTCTTTTCGATAATTTGCAAGTTCTTTTAGCGAGTCTATTTCGCGAGTTTTTTTTACAGCCCAAGCCTTTACTTCGGTATTTATCTCACTAATAATATCTTTATCTTCTAATTTAAACTTTAATTCTTTCTCGGGAGTGTTTATATTATGTATTGTTTTATAAATTGGATTGATTTTTTCGAAAATAAAATTATTGAGTAAGTAAAACACAATTATATAAATACAAACAAAAATAAGCATTAATAAAAATATCAACTTCAAAAAATGATTTGTTTCAATAGGGTAATAGAATATTATTTGACCTATTCCGCTAATTGCAATTGTTATTAGCGAAATAATCATTGCCATTTTTTTTGGTGATGATGTTTTCATAGTCTTGAGTGTTTATATAAAAAAAGCCTCGAAATGAGGCTTCATAATATTATTTTGTATTATTTATTTCCCCAATTGTTGCTTTACTATCCGAGCAACGTATTTCCCTATAACATCAAATTCTAAGTTAACAACAGTTCCTTTTTTAAACTGATGAAAGTTAGTTAAATTATATGTAAAAGGAATAATTGCTACCTCAAATGTTTTGTCTTGCGAATTTACTACAGTTAAGCTAACTCCGTTAACCGAAATTGAACCTTTTTCGACAGTAATGTAGTCTTCTTGCGAAGGATCGTACTCAAATGTATAATACCAACTACCATCGGCTTCTCGAACATTAATACAGGTAGCTGTTTGATCGACATGTCCTTGAACTAAGTGTCCGTCTAATAAGCTATCTATTTTCATACTTCGCTCCAGATTAACTTTGTCATCAACTTGTAATAACCCAAGGTTCGATTTTTCTAATGTTTCCTGAATGGCAGTTACAGTAAATGTTTTATTTTCTTTGTCAACTTTAACTACAGTTAAACAAACGCCATTGTGTGCTACACTTTGATCTATTTTTAACTCATTAGCAAACGAACAATGCATTGTAATATGTAAGTTGCCTTGATCTTTTTCCAACTTAACTACTTTTGCAGCTTCTTCAACAATACCTGAGAACATAATTTAATTTTTAAGTGTTTAAATTTCTGCAAACTTATGAAGTTTTATATTATCCACAAAGTTAATTATGTATCTAGAATTGAAATTCTACTATCGCAGGCTTTTTATTTTAATTTTTATTCATACATTTAGATAATATAACGCACAAAATTTGAACGCTATGAAGTTATCCTAATTTTGATTTTGCAGAACAATTTTTTTGTTTATGCTTTTGGAATTAAGAATTTGATTATTTGTGGTTTATTATAAAATATAAATTCAGAATATTATAATTAAATACATTTATTAATTTAAAAAAATATAAAGATGAAACATTTTTACGAAGAAAAGTTTGCAAATCCTGATGGGGGAATTAAACCAGAAACAGGTACAATTGCTAAGCCAGGTGGTCCTCCTGAAGGAGACGATGATTTTCCTGAATAGGAATTGCAAACTACATTAAACTTTATAGTAATAGTATTTTTTATTCGAACATATAAATTTGAAGTAATAAAAAATACTATTTTTGTTTAATCAATGAGAGCTATTATACTAATAATCGGATTATTTTTGTTAAGCTTTTACTCGAAAGCTTTTCTTGATTCTAAACAAATAGATAGTGTTCGGATTGTTGTTCGCAATATGCCTAGCGATACAACGAAAGTTGTAGAACTTGCGAAATTAGCCAGAAAGTATTCTTCGCATCAAATGGATACTGCTTTAAATTTAATAAAAGATGCAACAAATTTATCTAAGCAACTAAAGTATTTTTATGGAGATGCTTATTGCAAATACATTAATGGAATACTCCACGTTTATCTTGGTGAGTATGATCTAGCAATATCTTATTCGGAACAATCGCTGAAATTATTTAAACAAATAAACGATAAGAGAGGAATAGCAAAATCAATGAACTCTCTAGGAAATATATACAAACGAAAAAGTAATTATGAAAAAGCATTAAACCATCTTCATCAAAGCCTAAATATTCTTGAAACTCTGAACGATTCATCACTTATAACATCTATTTTAACAAACCTTTCTTTATTGTATCAGGATTTAGAAAATTTTAATAAAGCATCAGAATTTCAACTTCGGAATATAAGAATATTAAAGAAATTAAATGACTTTAAGAAATTGGCTAAATCTTATTTGAATTTAGGAAATATATATGTGCAAAAAGGGAAAAATACTGAAGCTTTATATTTTTATAGAAAATCTCTAGCTCTAACAAAAAGTAAACGAACAAGGTCTATATTACTTAACAACATAGCAGATGCATATAAAAGCTTAGGGAGATATGATGATGCTTTTGTTTATTACAAAGAAGCATTAAAAATAAAGAAAGCACTAAAAAATAAAGAAGCATTAATAAACTCGTATAGAGGCTTAGGAAACATTTTAATTATAAAGGGGAAATTTAACGAAGGAGAAAAATATTTGCTTAAAGGGCTTGCCTTAGCTAAAGCGCTAGGAAACTTATTGCGAATACAACAAACACTATCATGTTTGCAAAGCGCTTACGAACAAAAAGGTTTGTATAAGAAGAGTCTGTATTATATGAAAATGCATAATATCATACAAGATAGTATTTACAATAAAACCTATGCTGAAAAAATAGCTACATTAGAAAAGAAATATGAAACCGAAAAGCAAAAACAACAAATAGCGAATCTCGAAAAAGACTACCGCATACAACACTTAGAATACGTAAAACAACAAAATCAAGTAGAACAGCAGAAATTTCAACGTAATTTACTAATTGTTTTAGTTGGATTGATTATTGGAATTTTGTTTTTACTTGCTCGCGAGAACATAAAACGACGACAAAAGAATAAACTATTATTAAATCAACGACGAATTATAATAGAACAGCAAACCGAGATTATAGAACAGAATAAAGAATTAGCCCAGACCAACGAAACCAAAGACAAGTTATTCCAAATTATAGCTCACGATTTAAGAAGTCCTTTAATATCTATAGATAGTTTAAGTCAGTTAATTCCTTTTTGGATTGAAGAAAAGGACTACGATTCGTTACAAAAACTGGCAAAAACAATGGAATTATCGGTTTCGAATGTTCTTACACTAATTGATAATTTGCTAAACTGGGCTTTAAATCAGCAAGGGAATTTCCCGTATCATCCTGAAGAATTTGATATTATAAGTTCCATCAAAGAAGTTTTGAAAGTATACACTTCTATTGCAAAAATGAAGAATATCGAAATTAATTTAGATTCGGGAACAGAAACATTTGTTTTTGCTGACAAGAATATGTTCTTGGCCGTTGTCCGCAATTTACTTAATAATGCAATAAAATTTACCCCCGAAGATGGAAACATTACTATAGGTGTTGACTGTAAAGATACATATGCTGAGGTGTGGGTTAAAGATTCGGGAATAGGAATTGAAAAAGAACAAAAAGATAAGCTATTCCAACTAACAGGCAAAGAGTCAAAAGGAACTAAAGGCGAAATAGGGAAAGGATTGGGTTTGTTTTTTTGCAAAGAGTTTGTTACTATGAACAAAGGAGATGTTTATGTTGATAGTGCTCCACAAAAAGGAACTAAAGTAACATTCACGATCCCTCTATATGAGCTTGAAGATAATTAATCGTTTCATAAAGCATGTATAAATATCAATAAAAGAAAGATCCAAATATATGAAAAGAGACAAGGCTATAAAAGACATTGTTGATCTTGACAAATTAGAAGAAATTATTGGTAAGTGTAAAATTTGTCGGGTTGGAATGGTTGATGGCAATAAACCATATGTTTTAGCTATGAATTTTGGCTACGAAGATCAAACTGTTTGGTTGCATTGTGCTAAAGAGGGTAAAAAGGTTGATATTCTTAAAAAAAACAATACCGTTTGTTTAGAATTTGATACCGATCACAAATTATTTGCTCGACATGAAAATGTAGCTTGTTCGTGGCGATTTGCTTACAGAGGTGTTTTAATTCATGGTAAGGCTATTTTTGTCGACGAATATGACGAAAAAATAAAAGGTTTAAATATTTTTATGCGCAATTATTCCGATCGTACGTTTGAGTATTCGAAACCAGCGGTTGATAATATCTTAATAATAAAGGTTCCGGTTGAATCAATTACCGGACGATCATTTGAATATTTATAGTTTTTAAAACAAAGGTCTTATATGAAAAAAATAATAAATCCATATACTAAGTTGCCTGATAGTAATTGCTTTGGATGCTCTTCGAATAACAAACAAGGACTGCAAATGCAATTTTACGAAGATGGAGATTACATAAAAAGCAAATGGAATCCTCGTTTCGAATTTGCAGGATACTCAAATATTCTACATGGAGGAATACAGGCAACAATCTTAGACGAGATAGCAAGTTGGGTTGTTTATATAAAAACAAAAACAGCAGGAGTTACTGCCGATTTAAATGTAAAATATAAATCGCCTGTATTTGTTGACAAAGGAGAACTGGAAATAACAGGCAAATTAATTGATTTAAACAAAAGACTAGCTACTATCGAAGCTAAGCTGTTAAATTCTGACGGGAAAGTTTGTGCTGAGGGTATTGTTAAATATTTTATTTTCCCTCCTAAAGTAGCCGAAGAAAAATATAACTATCCTGGGATTGAGGCTTTCTTCGAATAAAATTTACTAAAAAGATTAATAGACTTCTGCTTAGCAATAGAAATAAACCCCAAAGATCTTTTTTCCTGATCTTTGGGGTTTATTCGAAATGCAATAGGATGTTAGTCGACAAGCAATAGCTCATAAACAACAGGCTTAAAGATTTAATTAACTAGTAAAAGCTTGTATATAACGTCCAATAGGGTGTCGATTAACAACTAATAAGGCGTCGACTAACAGGTTAAAGGGTGTCGATCGACTAGTAAAAGCCCGTATAAAACGACCAAGAGGTAGTTAATCAAAGGTCGGCAGGGTGTCGAACAACAGGCTAAAGGTAGTTGACTAACAGGTAAGAGCCTGTCTGGAACAACCTAAAGGGCGTCTCGAACGGTCAATAGGGCGTCGGTCGACGGGTTAAAGTCTCTTATTATTAGGTGATAAGCAAATTTATGCGATTTGTAAAAAAAGAGACCATCCCTAAAGGATGATCTCATAAGGTGGGTTTAAATTTTCTGTATTGTTTTTATTATTTGTTCTCCTATACCAATGGTATAACCTTTTGACAAAAAGTAAACATTATTGTTTTTTACAACAAAGAATACCGGCATTACTGACGACCCTGCATTTAAATTCTTTAATAAGGAGTTGATTAGTGTAATATTCGAATTCGTAATAAAATTTGTTTTCTTAGGCAGATTATATTTTGATGTATTAAAATCAGGCTTAACAAACAAATAAATATTTGTATTTAGCATATCAAAGCTCGAAGCAATTTTTTCGATATCAACCAAAGTATGTTTGCTTGGTTCTTTCTCCGAATTTAAAATTCCAAATAAATTAACCGATTGATTGTTAATTAAAAGTTTTTCGCCCGATACACGCTCTAACCTTTCGGGAAGAGTTATGCGAGCTATTGGTTTTAGTTCGGTATTATTTTTTCGGATAGAAACTTCTAACTTTTTATTTTTGTTCTCTTCAATATTAAAATATTGCATTTGTGTTAGTATACTTCCATTGCTTTGCCTGTTTCCTGTAATTAAAAGATATTTTCCGGCTTCGAGTTTTAGGTTTTTATCCATTTTGCTAAAAGGAGTTTCCCATCCGTAATCTAATGTATGATATTTTCCTTTTTCAAATTTCGAAATTGCAAAATGAACCCTGTATTTTAAGTCTGTCTTGTTTGTCGGATCATTTATAAGTTCTAAAGTCCCTGTATTTTCGGCAATATTTTTCTTCTTAATTTTAAAGTTTACATTAATCCACTCCGAATTGTAGTATTGAGGTATTTTTGTTGCAGGTTCTAACCTTGACGGAATCCCAAAGCTTCGACATGCAGCAACAAAAAATAAATCGCGCGAGTACGAATCGCTTATCTTAAGATCGTAAACTCCCTTAGCTGTTATCGGAACTTTATAATAATTTATTTTATCATCTATTGTTAATTCGGTATTTATCCAATTAACTAAATGACTTATATCTTTCTGGGTATTTTTAATAAAGTCATCACCAAAAGAGTTTTGTAAGAATGATTTATACGAAATAAGTTTTTCGTTTTCAATTCGGGGATTTAAGACATACTTAACAAATACATCTCGATTTATCTCGGGTAATTCTTTCGAATATTTAAACGAATGTTCAAGATGCGATAATAAAACCTTGCTTTCTCCATCGCGCAAATCTTTTGCAGCAATAGCTTTAAGTAACGGTATAGTAAAATCTGAATTTAGCTTATATCCTTGCTTAATAAATGTGGCTATCTCTGAGTAATTTCCTTTACTTTTTTCGATTTTATCCCAAACAACAGATTTATCCAGATTATATTTTGCGGCTAAAACCAAAGCATCTTCTTTTTTCATAAAAGATGATGCATAATAATTTCGTATTGAATCTTCTTGAGCCAAACGCATTTCATTTACAGAAACTCCTTTATCCGAACATGATTTAGGTATTTTAGCTATAGGAGGAATAATATCGTATATCTCCGAATATTCTTTATTTAATGATTTTTGTAATTTAAGGGTAATAGTATCTAGTTGCTCAACCGTTATTTTTTTATACGCATATTGATTATTTTTATATGCCCATACTATTAAATCGCCAAAACCGGTCATTAGCGAGGCTATACCTTTGTTGTTAGACATTTTTTTTGCAATAGGATAAAATTCGGCATAATTATACAATTGAAACTCAACAGTAGCATCTTTAACTTCTTGCTTGTCCGTGTCGACAACTTTAACATACAATGTTTTTACAGGAGCATAATTATTAAGCATATTAACCTTTGTATACTTATCTTCTTTCCGTATGATTTCTTCAGGACCATTGTATTTACCAAAAACATTAGAGTTTACTAGCATTGCCCGCATTGCTGGTGCCGAAAACCAAGCAATATCTAAATCGGGTTCGGGCTCACAAGCTCCTAGATAATGCCATTTACCATCAACCCATACCTCAACCCAAGCATGGTTATCATCGGTATGAGCCCACCGAGGAGTGTAGCATTGACGAGCAGGAATACCTGCTGCTCGCATTGCTGTTACTGTAAATGTCGATTCTTCGCCACATCTTCCGTAAGTAGATTTTATTGCTCCTAATGGAGATATTGTCCGTATGTCTGTTGGTTGATAATTTACTTTTTCATGACACCAATGATTTACTTCTAATATTGCTTCTTTTAAGTTTAATCCTCTTAGTCGCGTTTTCAATTCGTTAAAGAATACTGCTCTTGACGAGTCGAGGTTTTCGTTATTAACTCGATACGGAAGGACAAAATGTCTAAATATATCTTCGGGAATTTGAGATCCCCATTCAAATGTTTCTCTTGTTTTTAATGCTAATTGTACATTTCGCAAGAAAAAATTGCCATTGTAATCGGCCAAATCATTCAGAGGCATATATGCATAAAGAAACATCAATGCTTCTTTTTCTTCTAAACTTAGTTTTTGATTAAAGACATCAAATAGTTCTTTCTCTCGATTTGAACTTAACTTTTTTACTTTTTCGAAATCAGCCTTAACTGTTTCGAGATAATCAGTTTGGGTAATAAAATGATTCTGTTCTGTGCAAGCAATAGTCAGAAACAAAATCAGTAGGATGATACAGTTCTTCATAAGTTTATATTTTTTAAAGATTGATATTTGGTTGCCATTTATATTTCTTTCCGATAAAGGATGTTTTTTTGTTACTCGCTCGCACAGATCCTTGGCTCATCCCGCTCGTGAACCTCCATAGTTTTAATCTCAATACTTGATACTATTAACATACAATTATGTTCTTGTAAATATCGAATCAAAATCATGGAGGTTTCATAAGTTTATTTTTTTAAAAGATTGATATTTGGTTGTTATTTATAGGATGTAATTGATAACAATATTTTGTTATTTTAATATTTCGATAATATTTCTTACTCTTTTATAATCTGTTCGCATTATTTCAAATTCATCTATTTCGTCAATACTACTCATATTAACATCCTCGTTCCGATAAATCATACTGCTAGGTATTGGCTCTCGTAACGAAACATGAAATTCGGTTGCTTTGGTTTTTTCTTTTATCTCGCGAATATTTGTTTCGTTTATTCCACTCCCGGGCATGATGATGATTCTATTTTTGGCTTTGTCGACAAGTCGAGATAAAAGCTCAATTCCTTCGTAAGCTTTGTTTTTCTGACCCGAAGTAAGAATCCTTCGACAGCCACATCCAATAATATCTTCTAAAGCTTGAAAAGGATTTCGACTAACATCAAATGCTCGATGAAAAGTTATTGGCAAAGGAGCTGCTAATTTAACCAACTCATCA
This sequence comes from Bacteroidales bacterium, assembly GCA_022360575.1. Lineage (GTDB taxonomy): Bacteria > Bacteroidota > Bacteroidia > Bacteroidales > UBA12077 > UBA12077. The sequence continues at coordinate 11,816 of JAKSCO010000100.1, forward strand.
AGTCTTTTTGTGTCAATACTCCCATCCGAATTTAATATTCCTAATACAATGCCATCAACACCTGCTTGTTTAGCAAAATCAATGTCTTGTTTCATTATATCAAACTCAATATCCGAATACAAGAAATCGCCACCTCTTGGGCGTATAATAACATTAATATCTATTGATAATTTTTGTTTAGCCAGTTTTATTGCTCCGTATGATGGTGTTGTTCCCCCTTCGTAAATATTTTCGCATAGTTCTACTCGTGTAGCACCGCCTTTTTGTGCAATTATAGCTGAATCGACTGAATTTGCACAAATTTCAAGATTAAAATTAGAGTTCATAGGTATTATTTTAAGTAGGATAAAAATACTTAAGTTATTCTTAATTCGATATCTATTTATTGCTTTTTATACAAAAAAGAAATAAAACAAAAGAGGGAAGCTCTATGTTTAATGGGATACATGAGCTTATTACCTGTATAGTTTCAAGAAAATAATCGTATTTTAGCACCATGTAACCAAAGTTTGTATTTAAATATCTATCGTAAGAATAATAAACACAATTGTATTATTCTTATAGCAATACAATTTTGTTGTTATAATGCTTAACTAAATAACTTAATGACAATATTTTCTCAAGAAAAGTTAAAAACAAGACTATATAGTCAAGGAGCTGAAATTGTTCGCTTTGTTGATATTTCAAACTTATCAAAGACCGAAAACAAAGGATATACATCTGCCATATTGATAGGAATAGTTCTTTCGGCTGATTTTATTCGGCAAATAACCGATACCCCAGATTATGTAGAAAAGATGATTCGTAATAAACAAATCAAAGAAGATGAGTTTCATATTAAAGAAACTCAAACCGATAATTTAGCTGATTCTACTGCATCTTATCTTTCGTCGATGGGATATTTGGCATACTCTCAATCCGAGAAAAATATCCTAGCAACAGGTTTTTATACCGAGAAAACTAAAAGCACTCCTCTGCCTCATAAAACCATTGCCGGATTAGCTGGCTTAGGTTGGATTGGGAAACATAATCTTATAGTAATTCCCGAATTCGGAAGTGCTCTTAGCTTATGTTCTGTTTTAACAAATGCTCCATTGGAAACAATTTTGCATGAACCCCAAGAGTCTAAATGTGGTAATTGTAATATTTGCAAAAACATTTGTTCTGTAAAAGCCATAAAAGGAAATTTATGGAACCCTGATACGACAAGAGACGAAATTGTTGATGTATTTAAGTGTAATACCTGCTTAAAATGTTTGGCTCTTTGTGTCTGGACTCAAAAATATATGAAAAGGAACCCTAGTGACACTTAAACAAATTTTTATAAAAAAGACAGATATTAAATACAATGTCTTTATTAACCTTATATAATAAATAAAAATGGAAATAAAATCATTACGTAACATTGAGTACGATTTACTTTACTCGTCGTTTAGGAAAGCTTTTAAAGATTATGATATACAACTGACAAAAGACGAGTTATTCTCAATGTTGCAACGCAGAGGATTTGTTGCCGAATTATCTTTTGGTGCGTTCGATAAAGGTCAAATCGTTGCATTTACCTTTAACGGAATAGGAGTATACAACAATATAAAGACAGCCTACGATACAGGTACCGGAACTATTGAAGAATATAGAGGAAAGGGGCTTGCAAGCCAAATATTTGAGTATTCTTTGCCCTATTTACGAGAAGCTAAAGTTGAGCATTACTTGCTTGAAGTGTTACAACATAACACAAAAGCAATTTCGGTATATCAGAAACTTGGATTTAAAACACAACGAGAGTTTTATTATTTTATTCAAGAGGAACCCCTAAAAACAAATGATAAAACTACCGATTCGAGCATTACAATAAAAACAATTGATATGCCTCGACGTGAAATAACCGAAGAGTTTTCTGATTTTGTTCCATCGTGGCAAAACAGCTTTGATGCTATAAGTCGAAAACAAGATGATTTCAAAATTCAGGGAGCTTTTATCGATAATGAATTAACTGGTTATTGTATTTCAGAACCGGAAACTGGCGATATAACTCAGATTGCAGTAAATAAAAATCATCGAAGAAAAGGTATTGGGACTCTATTGTTTAAAGAAAGTTTGATACACAACAAATGTAAAACAGTGAAAATCGTTAATACAGCAATTGATTGCGATTCGATAAATAAGTTTGCCGAATCGCAAGGGCTATCCGTAACAGGGAAACAATTTGAAATGATAAAAGACCTAAAGCTCTCTTAGAGAGCTTTAATTTAAAGAAGTAAAACAGATTAAATAAAAATCTTTAATGACATACTATTGAATTGCATGATTTTTGCTCTTTATTTGTTTATTGAAAAATTAGGTGGTAAATTAATGACTATGTAGTATACAATCATATGCAAAACAATTCAATCAAAATACCAAGTAAGCACACGCGCTATTTTATACCCAAAATCAAATTATTATATAGCAACAACATAAAAACTCTAAAGTACTGGAATATTTTAGAGATGGGAATTAATATACTATTTCCTCGAAACATCATTTTTTTATATAAAAATGAATAATTTCACATGAATAAATTTATCTTTAAATCCTACCAAGGATGAAATACGAGTAGTAGTAAAACAACAATTAAAGAAAAATATAGACACATGAAAAAAGCCATTCTAACATTTATTCTTTTTTGTATATACACTCATATATTTGCTCAGTTTGGACAAAATAAAGTAATGTATGATTACTTCGACTTTAGTGTTTACAATACGCCACATTTCGAAATTTATAATTATGTAAAAAACGATACTGTTTTAGATAACTTAGGACAATTAACCGAGCGTTGGTATCAAAGACATTACGCTATATTTGGCGATACAATATTTAATAGTCCGATAATATTGTATAACAATACAACCGACTTTAAGCAAACAACCGTAATTTCGGGAATTATAGGAGTTGGAACAGGAGGTGTAACCGAAGGTTTGCGTGGGAGAGTTGTTATTCCGATAATGGTTTCGAACAGAGAAACCGATCATGTATTAGGACACGAAATGGTTCATGTTTTTCAGTATAATATAGTTCGCGAAAACGATAGTTTATCATTTCAATCTCTAGGAAATACTCCTTTGTGGATGATAGAAGGAATGGCCGAGTTTTTATCTATTGGATCAAAAGATAATAGAACAGCTATGTGGATGCGTGATGCTATTATAAATGATGATTTACCATCGATAAAAGATATGACTCGAAATCCTGGAAAATACTTTCCTTATAGATATGGTCATGCTTTTTGGGCTTTTGTTACTGCAACTTGGGGCGATAATGTAATGCAGCCTTTATTTTATCAATCGTTAAGATATGGCATGGAAAAGGCTTTTAAAAGTTTGCTTAACGTAGATGCCGATAGTCTTTCTTCTTTATGGGAAAGATCATACAAAAACCATTTCACGAAACATTTTAAAGATACTATAGCTCCTGTTGGCGAATTAATGTTTAATACAAAAAAAGGAGGCGAAATTAATTTAACACCAGTACTTAGTCCCGATGGGGAAAAAGTAGTATTCTTATCAAACAAACATGTTATTAACATTGATTTATTATTGGCTGATACCAAATCGAAGAAAATAATATCGAAGTTAACCTCGTCGGTAAAGAAATCGCATATTGACGACTTCAATTACATTGAGGATGCAGGTTCGTGGTCGCCCGATGGTAATCGTTATGTATTAACTACTTTTACTCGAGGAACAAATCGCTTATTAATAATAAATCTGAAGAATAATAAGATAAAATCAACAGAAGAAATAAATATTGAAGGAATTGATGCTTTTCTTAATCCTGAGTGGTCGCCCGATGGAAAGACAATCTTATTTAATGGGCTGGTTCAAGGGAAAAGCGATTTGTATTTATATAATTTAGAAACACAAGAAATAGAGCAACTAACCAACGATTATTATTCAGATTTACAACCATCGTGGTCGACCGATGGAGAAGAGATAGCTTTTGTTTCAGAAAGAGGATCGGATACTGATATCGATAAACAAATATATGGCTCGTATCGATTGTGTGTATTAAAGAGATCGACAGGACAAATTATAGAATATAATCTTTTCCCGGGAGCTGATATATTTAGTCCTCAATATTCGCCTAAAGATTCATCTCTGTACTTTTTATCTAATGCCGATGGTTTTCGAAATTTATACCGCTATCATTTACATAGCGGCGAAGTTTTTAAACTAACTAAATTTGCAACTGGTATTACAGGTATTACAGATTTGGCTCCGGCTTATAGTGTTGCTCAAAAAACGGGCGAAGTAGCCTATACCTATTATCGAAAAGGGAATTACGAGATTCATATAGCACAACCTGACGATTTTTTGAAGATCCCTGTTAATCCGAGATTTGTTGATTTATCAAGCGAATCGTTATCAGGAGAAGGTTCGCGTATTTTTAATGTTGTTGACATTAACCTAAACTATAACAAAACCGAACCTTCAGATTCTTTTAATATTCAAGCATACGATCCTAAGTTCGAACTCGAATATATCGGTTCTAATGGGGTAGGTGTTGGTTATAGCACATACGGAACATTTGCTTCAGGAGGTGTAAGTATGCTTTTTAGTGATATATTAAAACATCATCAGATTTATACTATGCTAAACATAAATGGCGAGGTTTACGATTTTGGAGGACAACTTGCTTATGTAAATTCAAAGAACAGGTTTACATGGGGAGCTTCACTCTCGCATTCGCCATATCGTACCGTTAGATACTCTATATTTGGCGATACCATTAACGATCGAGATCTTGTTGTTCGAAACTTTAATTTAATTCGGATATTTGAAGAAAACCTTTCGTTGTTTTCACAATATCCTCTTTCGTCGAAACTTCGGTTTGAAGGGGGGCTTTCGTATGCAAGATATAGTTACCGAGTTGATAGTTTAAATATTTATTACGAATCGACACCTACGGGCTCCTTTTATATTGGGCAAGAAAAAAAGAAAAGTCCTCATGCTCCCGATCCTTTTAATGTAGGAAGTGCTTATGTAGCATTTGTTGGCGACGATTCTAATTTTGGGATAACATCACCAATGAATGGTTATAGGTATCGGCTTCAGATAGGACAAATGTTTGATGCATATCATATCAGTAATTTATCAATAGACTTTCGTCGATATTTATTTTTAAAACCTTTAAGCTTAGCATTTAGAGCAATGCACTACGGACGATATGGAAAACATGCCAATGAATTATATCCACTATATCTGGGAAATGAATATCTTGTTCGTGGATATAATTTCAGAGCATTAAATAAAGCTCTTGAATCGGATACTGATTATCGATTAAATGTAGATCGAATATCAGGGAGCAAAATGTTAGTGTTTAATGCCGAGATACGTTTCCCTTTTACAGGAATAAAAAGATTCTCATTAATTAAATCGAGGTATTTATATTCAGACATCATTCTTTTCTTCGATGCCGGATTATCTTGGAAGAAAGATCGATTCCCATGGGAAAGATCAAGCGATATTCGCTTTCGGTGGAATCCAGACCCAGCACATTACTCACCTATTTCGAGTTTCGGAGCTTCGTTGCGTGTTAACTTATTTGGGATAGCTATTTTAGAACCTTATATTGCTATGCCTTTCCAGTTAAACAATGTTCAATATTCGACCGGATTTATTATAAGAGGGGGGGGATGGTAAATTATCTTTTTTATAGAAAGATTTTTGTTTGTAAGCTAACAGGAAGAGAAACGTTTATAAAGTAATGTTAAGATAAACTTAGATACGTGTTGAATATATGCTACATTTCTTCGAAGTCGACATAATCGCCTTCGTCTTTTTTAATTTTTTTAGATTTATTCGCCGATTTTGACTTAATGGTAATATCGCCTTCCTTTTTTTGTTGAGAATATCCCGATTGCTGATTGTTGTAATTCTGTTGCACATTGCGCATAAAAGAACGTAGAAAGTATTTTGCAAAAAATCGGAGCAAAATAAATATGAATAATAATATTAGTATAAAACGCATCATAATTATGGAATTAAAGTATACTCAAGAAAACAGTTGTTTTCTAAAATTGATTATAAATTTATTAATAGAATAATTTATTAGTAAACATTTTTTACTTTTGCAAAAGTACTATAATCAACGAATAATAAAAAAGAAATTATATGGAAACAGTTGTCAGTGGAATAAGGTCAACAGGGAATCTTCATTTAGGGAACTATTTTGGAGCTTTAAAGAATTTTGTAAAAATGCAAGAGGAGAATAATTGTTATTTCTTTATTGCCGATTATCATTCACTAACAACACATCCAACTCCCGAGAATTTACATGGTAATGTAAAACAGGTTCTTGCCGAATATCTTGCTTGTGGTTTAGATCCAGAGAAATCTACATTGTATATTCAGAGTGATGTGCCAGAGGTAGCCGAGCTTTACTTACTTTTGAATATGAATGCATACGTTGGAGAACTAGAACGTACTACTTCGTTTAAAGATAAAGTGCGAAAAAACCCTGAGAATGTAAATGCGGGGTTACTAACTTATCCTGTATTAATGGCAGCAGACATTATTATTCATAGAGCATCTAAAGTACCTGTAGGAAAAGATCAAGAACAAAATCTGGAAATGGCTCGTAAGTTTGCTCGCAGATTTAACAATATGTATAAAGTTGACTATTTTGTCGAACCTCAACCATACAATTTTGGTGAAGCTTTAATTAAAATTCCAGGATTAGACGGAACAGGTAAAATGGGAAAATCTGAAGGAAATGGGGTTTATTTATTCGACGAACCAAAGGTTATCCAGAAAAAAGTAATGCGTGCTGTTACCGATAGTGGTCCTACTGAAAAGAACTCGCCAATGCCCGAGGTTATACAAAATTTATTCACTATAATGGATGTTGTATCAGAGCAAAGCACAATTGATTTCTTTAAAGAAAAATATGCCGAGTGCGAGATTCGTTATGGAGATTTAAAAAAGCAGCTAGCTGAAGATATCATTAAAGTAACTACACCTATTCGCGAACGTATTTTAGATATATCATCGAATAGCGATTACCTTAAAAAGGTTACCAAAATGGGAGCCGAAAAAGCTCGCGAGAGTGCAGCTAAGACAGTAAAAGAAGTACGCGATATTATTGGATTTAAAGCTTTTTAAAAGTATATACAAAACGTGAAATATAAACTCATAAATAAATATTTGAAGATTTATTTATGAGTTTTTTCGATTATTTATTCCTCTTCTTCAGTTTCTTGTGCCCAGTAGTTATTATCAGGACTCGATAAAGCTAATTTATGTATATCTTGATTTGGATTTAAAATATTTGGTCTGATTATTCTTTCGAGTACTTGAACATCGTATATTTCTTCGACACTTGTTTGATAATCTATTTGCCCAATAATACTTTTATATGGCAAGTAAATAACACATATCCCTGCTTTTGATTGTTTTGCTATAGGTAAATCTTTAAACGACGAAGTATTGTGTCTTAATTTCGATGTTCCTATAAACAGATAATTGCCATATTTTGCCATTCCACGAGCAAACGACCCTATTTTAACAATCGTTTCGTAAGTTCCTGTTTTGGGATCAACCTCTATAAGTTCGCCTATTGCCGAAAGCAATACATATAATTTATTATCATATACTCTGGGCGAGTGGGGCATAGGTAAGCCATCAAGGATAACCTTGCCACTAGGTACTTCCATTACTATTCCCCCATTAAGCTTTTTCTCGCGCCATCCTTGGTAAGTGTTGGTATCGCCTAAGGCAGTTACATATTTTATTTCTCCATTATCAACTGCCATTCCGTTTAAATGGCATCTATCTTCAGGATGAAGATCGCTAATAAAAGGCGGTTGCCATATAGGATCAAAGTTGTACTCGTCGCTTAATGTCGATAAACATGAAAATATTGTATTTACAGCTACAAGTCCTTTATTGGTCCAAGCAATATCATGTAAAGAAAGCTCTCCGGTATAATATGTATTTCGGGGTAAAAATAACGAGTCGTATGTATCGGGTTTATTCGGATATGTACGAGCTAAGCTAGGCGAATTCTTAAAAATAGTAAGCTCATTTTTCGATGCTATAGCCATTTTGTTTCCGTTAATAGCGACACCCATTGCTTTCCCGAAATTACGAGGTAGCTGTGTCATTTTAACACCATCGGTTGTCGAAAGAAATACGACCTTACCGGCCTGATATGTACTTAATGCCAATGATATTTTTAAGTCTCTTAAAAGCTCTGGAATATTAGGGCTATACGAGCAATGAAATGGAGGTGCTGTTGTCATTTTGTTTTTTAATTTAAAATACTAAAAAAATCTGTTAATCATCTAGTTTATTGTAATAAACTCCAATATAAATTCATATTACAAATTAATTATTTGTGCAATAAAAAATATGTATATCATGAATACAAACAATCAAAAATTGATAATTCCTATTCCGAAATTGTTTTTTATGCTATATGTTTTATAATACACATATAATGTGTTGTTTATATTTATATTCTTCTAATAAAATAAAGTTTTGTTACTTCTGCTTTAAATATAAAAATAAACACAGCAATGATTTTTATAACTTTCTTGTGAGTACAAACTCTATGTCTTTGTAAGGAAATATTACTTGTTCTATAAAGAACAAGGTGAAAATAGAAAATGTAATTTTCTATTTTCGCGCAAACACCTTGCGTAGGTGAACCTAAACTTGTGGCAGTGGGGGATTTTAGTATTAAGATGCGAGTATCAAGTACTGAGACTAAGTCGAAATGTCCTGCTGCTATACGAAAGATTTGAGTAGCAGCGAGGGTTTTCTTAAATAAAAAAAGCCCCAGAGTATACACTCCGAAGGCTTTAAGATGTAAAAATCTAAATTATAATATTTACTTGATAATTATTTTTTGAATAATTGTTTTGGTATCCGATTTTATTTCGACAAAATAGAAACCTGCTTCTAGCTCAGATGTATAAATTGTTGCTGTTGTATTGGCTAAAGCCTCTTGTTTGTAAACAACAACTCCTAAATTATTAATTAACGACAAACGAACTTTATTGCCAAAGCTATCTCCGATATCAATATTTAGTTTGTCTACTATCGGATTAGGATAAATGCGAAAATCATTCTCAAGAGTTTCGACATTGGTTTGCACATCGCTTACATTTATAACGTAAGTTGCATTAACACTATGAGTGCCGTCGCTTATTTCGATTGTTAAGTTGAATGTTCTGTTGGTTTCGATATCGTAATCGATCACATCGGGTGTTTGCACCACTATGTTATTTCCCGAAATAGAGAATGCATTTCCTGTGTTGCCTGCTGTTATTGTTTTGCTAATAGTTCCGCTTCCTCTGTATGTATAATTTATCGCTCCTACAACATCGCCTACAATAGCATCTTCGGCTATTGTATAGGTAGACCCTTCGAAAGCACTAAATAAATCGTATAGAGTATAGTATCTAAATCTATCGTAGTTTTCACCATCTCTTTCATTAATTAGTATTGATTTTTCGCTTTCGCCAAATAGGTTTACAAATGCAAAATTGCCGAGTCCGGCATACATTGTATCCAAAATATTCTCACTACCTGTTAATCGGGTAAAACCTATTTCGTTTTGGGTTGAGGTATTCCGATATATTCTAAATGCATCAGCTCCATCGCTTAAATCATCATCGTTGTATTTTCCTAAAATCAAATCTTTCTTCCCGTCATCATCTAAATCTACAAAATCAAGATTGGTTATATTTTCGTATAACAAGAAAGCATCTGCAGTAAAGCTTTCTATATTATAAGTAGCTGTATCGACTGTCCCTACATTTTTAAAAATCCTAACAACTCCAGAGCTTTCTCCT
>JAKSCO010000062.1 GCA_022360575.1 Bacteroidales bacterium
ATTATCAATTCCAGCAATAAACAACTGATCTGAAGCAGGATTTGGATACACATTAACCTGCATTATTGCTGAATTTGAAGAAATTGAATTATTCCCTGCATTCACAATAATCACAGAATCAACAGCTGTAATGGAAGGATTACTCTCTAACGTAGCGGTTAATACAAGCTTTCCTGATTTGGTGAGGTGCATTACATTGTTATCATCAATAGTAACATCATCCATATCCACTTTCCAATTAATTTGAGCAGATTCATCCCATCTTCCAAGGTTAAAAGCAAAAGCCTCTAACTGATAGGTATCTGAAGAAATCGTATCTGGAAAATCTTTTAAAACGAGCATATTTTCTTCACCCACTAATGAAGTATTTGGTGCAATATCAATAGCTCCGGTAATATCTGAAGATATTTCACCAAGCCATCCGGCATTTTCCAAAACAGCACTTTGCACCTTAACGAAGTGAATGATATCCAAATCAACGTAATCACCATCAGAATTTACAGCCCAATGAATATCAAATGCATCACCACCAGAATTTTCCACTTCCCATGTGTAAGGATTATCAGGCACATCGTATGGTGAAGCACCACGAATTTGATTATCTGCATACCCAAAAGCACGACGATACGATTTTACAAATGAGCTATTGGAAGTATCAATATTTGCTTGAATTTTTGTACCTGACAATGTATATGAATTAGCATTTATATCAGGAAAAGAATCATTCAACGGATAATATGATTGAGGATGAAACTCATTGCATAAAATATATCCCGTTTCATTTTGATTATCAGACCAAGGAATATTTTGAGCAGATTCAGAATTGGGATTGGTGTAAGTAAGCTGATAATTCTTAATTGTATTCGAAAAGAAATAATCGCTTCCAGCTAACTCATACCATGTATCATCAGATAGTCCATTATTATTTTCATCTTTCATAACCCAAACCACAGAAGGTTCAGACCAATCATTCAAGGGATTACCAAAGATTGTAAAATCAACACCATACGGATTATCGGGATGATTCTCTACAGGGCTTTCAAATTCAAAAATCACATAAC
>JAKSCO010000284.1 GCA_022360575.1 Bacteroidales bacterium
AAAAGATCAAATACAAAATTATTACAAATGGATTAATACCTTTGTAATGAAAGAATATCAAAAGAATTTTTTCTAATTAAAAACAATCAACAACATAAAAGCTACATTTGAATTTCAGATGTAGCTTTTGTTTTTATACAAGACTTATCGTATTAACTTAAAATCGCGAAATGTATCCGAAATGTATCTTGGCTGTACGTATCTCAAACAAATCATTTGCCTGTTTTCCTAAAGCATAACTTAGTGAAAAAATTCCTGCTTTGGTATCAAAATCCAGTCCTACTCCGAAACCCCAAGGAAAATCTTCGTTTGTTACTCTAGCTATATCTTGATAATAATATGCTCCATTACAAAACACATAAAACGAAGAGTTTTTTTCAAATAAATATTTTAGTTCAATATTCTGTATTGAATAAATTGAAGCATAAAATATATTCTCGTCAAAGCCACGCAACGATCGAGCACCACCAAAACGATACAACTCATTTTCGAAAAACAATGTTTCTTTATCCGAAAATTGATCTAAGTAACGAGTTTCATGTCCTAGGTGGAAAACAAAATTTCCATAAACAGGCAAGTATAAATCAATATTTACCCCTGCCTCTACTTCGGTTGTTTTGTCATCTAAATCAACATTTAAACTATCAGAAACAACTCCTGTATTAGCTATATTTTTAAATCCTATTCCCCCAAACAAATCGAGACAATAACCTTTTCGAGGATTAAATTTATAATCCAGAGTATTTCTATAAAAAGCAACACCTAAAATATTCGAATGTATATCAGCAAAATCAATTACCGAAACATTCTGCTTATTACCTATCCTAGCCGTGCGTTTATATTTGTAATAGGTTTTTACATAATCGTTGCTGTTTAAGAAAAAACGCAACCCTAAGTTTGACTTTAACGAAAGATAAGTCGAATCTTTTTTAAACAATCCAAATTTTGTATCAAGCCCCAAATTTGTTTTAAACAAATAAGGATAAGCAAAGCCTAAATCTAGGTTTTGTGTCGACGATTCTAGTTTTTCCCAATTTAGAAATATTGTTTCGCCATGTTTAAACGAGTTAATCAGGTTTAAATTTAACTCGCCTGTAACCAAAAGCTTCTCTTTTTTTTCTTTCTTAGGCGAAAAACCAATTATTCCGTTAAACGAATTTGCTTTTCGATTTTTTAAATATAAATAAAGATCTACAGTTTTAGATTTGAATTCGATCTCGGAAGGTTTTATTTCTTGTAAAAAACTTAACGATTCTATTTTAGCACTAATATTGTCTAATTTACTCTGATTTAAATTATCCCCAGAGCTTATTTCTATAATTTTTTCGACATACAATTGCGATATTTTAGCTTTGCCTTTAATTCTTATACTATCAATTGTATAATGATTGCCCTTTTCTAGATGCAAGTTAAAATCAACTTTATTATTTTGTATTCTTACCGAATCGAAATAAACATTTACAAAAGGATAACCTGAATTTAAATAAACATCTAGCAATTTATTTTTTAAGTCTTGTAAGCCATTTAACTTATTCTGCTTTTTTTGTCTCGATGGCAAAACATCCAATACATCCTCGGGCAACGATTTTAAGTTAATCTGATGAATTGTATATTTATTCCCTCGATAAACCTGAGCATACATATTTATCGAATCGTATCTGATAGAATCAACAGATGCAGCCCAGAATCCCTTTCCCTGTAAATCAAAAATCAAATCGGATAGCTTACTCATAAGATATAAGCTATCGCCTTTCGAGTTAATGCATGATTTTATTATTCGCTTAGGAATTTCTTCGCGGGTTTCTATTTTTAACGAATAAATAGTTTGTGCCTTCGATATAGAGCTCAAAGAGAATAAAATTCCACAGATTAATATTTTTATACAAACTCTCATCTACACAAAGCTATTATAAATATATCCTTATAAAAACAGAATAGATTGTTTTTAATTGCCCAGAATTAAGTCTCGTTTTAAAAATATCTCAGAGTCTTCTTATACTATAGTTTGATTCTCGATATAAAATAACATCTCTGTTTATTTTCGCCAAAATGCTGAAGAGAAAAGAATCAATACCGTAAACAACTCTAATCGTCCTACTAACATTAAAAACGAAAGAAACCATTTTCCTATATCTGGAAAGTGCGCATAATTTTCGACAGGACCTACTTTCCCTATTCCAGGGCCAATATTGCCAAGAGTAGCAGCTACTGCCCCTAGCGACGATTGCAGATCGTATCCTAATGCAGATATCAATACTGTACTTACAATAGTAATAAGCATATAAATTACAACAAAGGCCAATATATTAGATATTATTGGTGCAGGAACACTTTTCCCATTCATCCGAACAGGAATTATTGCATTGGGATGAATTATTCGTTTTAATTCTTGATAGCTATTCTTTAAGAGTAGAGTAATTCGTATAATTTTCACACTTCCACCTGTCGATCCGGCTGATCCTCCGAAAAACATTAAAGCAAAAATCATTACTATAACAAAAGGAGTCCACTGCAAATAATCGGCTGTAGCAAATCCTGTTGTTGTAATAATTGACACTACCTGAAATGCCGAGTCGCGGAATGATTGTTCTAAACCAATTCCATTAAAATGATAAAGTGCAAATGCAATAACAAAAGTAAAAACCAATACAAATCCTAAGTAATAACGGAACTCTTCGTTTTTAAAAACCTTCCCAAACTTAAAATGTAAAGCAAAATACGAGAGAGTAAAATTTGTCCCGGCAATAAACATAAATAGGGTTATCACATAATGTATAAATGGCGAATCATAATGAGCTATACTAGCTTGCTTGGTCGAGTATCCTCCTGTTGCCATTGTAGTAAACGAATGATTTATTGCATCAAACCAATTCATTCCTCCTAACTTTAACAATATAACTTCGGCACAAGTAAACAATACATAAATCACCCACAAACGCTTAGCAGTTTCTTTTATTCGAGGATGTAATTTATCGGGGGTTGGACCCGGAACCTCAGCTACAAACAACTGCATACCTCCAATTCCGAAAATTGGGAGAATAGCTATTGAGAGAACAATTATTCCCATACCTCCCAACCATTGAGTAAGGCTACGCCAAAACAACAATCCGTAGGGAATCGATTCGATATCATTCAAAATAGATGCTCCTGTTGTTGTAAACCCTGATATTGTTTCGAAAAAAGCATCGGTATACGAAGAAATTGCACCACTCAAAACAAATGGTAAAGCTCCAAACAACGAAAAAACAATCCACACCAAGCTTACAATAATATATCCTTCGCGTTTACCTATATTCTTGTCTGCTTTATTTGTCAGCACCCTCAAAAGTCCTCCAAACACAATGCAAATCAATGTAGTTATTGCTAAAGCTTGCGTATCATATTGTTTGTATATTAAACTAACTAAAGTTGATATTCCCAGAAAAACTCCTTCGATAACAAGAAGAAGCCCCATTACTTGTATAATGATTTTTTTGTTAATCATCTTAATTAAAGAAATTATCTAATTTTTTTACTGCCGAAGGTAAAGCAAAAACAACAACTCTGTCGTCGGCCTTTATATGAGTATCGCCCTTAGCTATAAAGCCTTTATTATTTCTGATGATACCACCAACCAATGCATCTTTCGGGAATTCAATCTCGCGCAAACAAGCCTTGGTTATTTTCGAGTCTTTTTTAGCTACAAACTCAAGAACATCAGCATCCGAACCTGTTAAACATTTCATTGTTTCTACTTCGGCACTCATTGTAAATCTATAAATTCGTCCTGCTGTAGTAAGCTTTTTATTAATTATAGCATCAATTTTCATACTCTCGCCTAAATCGATGTAATCAATGTTTTCAATTTCGGCAATTGTTTTCTTTACTCCCATCTTCTTTGCTAACATACACGACAATATATTAGTCTCAGAATTTCCGGTAACAGCAATAAATGTATCCATATTTGTTAAACCCTCTTCGTTTAACAAATCAATATTACGACCATCTCCATTTATTACTAAAGTATTCGATAATTGATTCGCTAATGAAATGCTCTTTTCTTTATCAATTTCGATAAGTTTGATATTAAATCGATTCTCAAGAGACTTCGCTACACGTTTCCCTATTCGGCTACCGCCCAGAATCATTATATTTTTTATATCTATTTTCTTTTTCCCCGAGTATTTTAGTACATCTTTTACCCCTGCTTTATTGGTTACTACATATACCAAATCATTTAACTGAAACTGATCGTTTCCTCTCGGAATTATTGTTTTTCCGTTACGAGCAATAGCAACAGCCCTAAACTCGATTTCTTTACCTTGAGTAAATTCTGTTAATGTTTGGTTTAAAACCAAAGCATTTTCGTTTAATCTTAAAACATACAACGAAAGTTTACCTCCAGAAAAATCAACCGATTCAAAGGCTTCTGTTTGTCCCAACAAGTTTACTATCTCGCGAGCAGCAATACGTTCGGGATAAATCAAATAATCAATTCCTAAACCAGTAAAATGAGAAATATTTTCGGGTTCGATATATTCATTATTATCAACTCTGGCAATGGTCTTTTGAGCTCCTAATTTCTTAGCAATCATTGCTGCATTAATATTTGTCTCTTCGGAGTGTGTAACCGAAATAAACAAGTCAGCTTTTTTAACTTTTGCTTCTTTTAATATCTCAAACGAAGTAGCTGATCCTGTAATTGTCAGCAAATCCAAATTAGAATTGATACTTCTTAATCGTTCCTCATCTGGGTCGATTACCATTATATCATGAAACTCGTTACTTAACATCTTTGCTAAATGAGTTCCCACTTCACCTGCTCCAGCAATAATAATTTTCATTTATTTAAATTTTACATGCTTCAAAATATGCTAACCAAAATTTAATTATACTTTCTGATATCACAATAATTTTATCAAACATGGTCTTTTTAACTGTCAGTATTCTTGATTTTTTAAAATTTAACGCAACAAAATAATAGATTCTATTTTGAAATATCTACATTAAATGTTTTTTTTTTGACAATCAATAACCTGTTTATTTTACAAAAACAAAACAATCTTGTTCAAAGATCTGATTATTAAAATACTTACCATACATCACATCTTTATTTTTTATATTTATTTTAAATCTATCTATTAAATGAATGTTATTAAAAATCACACTAAAGTGCCTCCAAAACAAATTTGGGATTTATAAAATCTCTAACCGAAAATATTGTAATTCTTTTGAAAAATTGTTAACATGCTGACATAAAGTTGACACCCGTTCTATTTTTTTTTATAAAAAAACAATATGGAAAATATCATCACCCTCAACAAATCGAATATCGAACAAGAACATATATGTTGTGCTATTTCTGATAAAAAATGCAAAGATAGCTACGAACAAAAAAAGCAATGGCTAAAAAAAGAATTCGATAAAGGATATGTTTTTAAAAGAATAAATGCCAGAGCCAAGGTATTTATTGAATACGGGCCTTCAGAAAATGCATGGCTCCCTGTTCATGCTCCAAATTATTTAGTACTGAACTGCTTTTGGGTATCAGGACAATACAAAGGCAAAGGATACGGCAAACAACTCTTAAACTACGCTATTGAAGATGCTAAAAAACAAAATCGAGATGGTTTAGTCACTGTAGTTGGCAATAAAAAATTTCATTTTATGAGCGATACAAAATGGCTCTTAAAACAAGGGTTTGTTATTAGCGAAGAAACAACAAGTGGGTTCTGCATCCTTACAAAAAAGATAAACCCTCAAGCTATATCTCCTAAGTTTAATAAATCGGTTCACGAAAATATCAAAAACACAAATGGATTAACAGTACATTATACTAACCGATGCCCCTTTTCCGAATATCATGTTAAAAACTCGCTAGTAGAAACAGCTAAAAAGCGAAAAATCCCTTTAGAAATAATAAAATTAGAAACTACAGAACAAGCTCAGTCATCGCCTACCCCTGCAACTATTTTTAGTTTATTCTTAAATGGAAAATTTATTACAACCGATATTAGCGTATGTATGGATAGTAGATTTGATAAGATTATAGACAAAATAAATTAAATGCTATAAATATCTAACAAAAGCACCCTGCTCGGGAATAGAATAAAAATTAACATTTAGTTTATTACACTCTTTCGTCCATCTGTCGATTGTATATTTATGATTTGATGAATCGAAAACAAGTTGCTTAAAATTGAAATATTTCAACAAATCAGTAATCGGAATTTTTATATTATTTGATAAAATCAGATAATCAATATTGAGTTTGTTTTTGTATTTATACTTTAAAATATTAGAATTATAAATATTAATAACTCTAATATTTTTCAATGAGTAATAACCAAGGAAATCAGCTTGTTCATTATTATACATAACAAAATTATTCACCTTTGATTTCTGTAATAAAGGAGCTATAAAAAACTCGATTTCTTTACTATTTGTTTTCTTATCGAGACTCGTATATAACTGACAATGGTCTTTATTTAATAAGTTAATTGCTGTATGCTTAGGAATATCGTGAACAACAAACATTGTTGTTTTCGAACAAATTACTAATGTCAAAATATTATACCCAATAAAAAGTATTATAAAATACAAAGTAGTACGAAAAAATCTGATCTTTCGTGAAACGATAAAAAACGATAGAAACAAAATAACAAAACCTAATAGTACAAGCTCAATCTTATCTATAACTAAGGAATCTAATTTTGCATATGGCAAGTTTTCGATAAAACGAATTGTATCATTTAAAATCTGAGTTACAAAATTTAAGAATCGAGCTATAAGACCAGATATTGTTCCGGAAAAAGAAAATACGAATAACAAAACAGCTCCATATATTAATATTGTAACTACAGGTATTATCAAGATATTTGAAAGAATAAAATAAATGGGGAATTGTTCAAAATAATAAACCGTAAGAGGAAATGTTGCTATTTGTACTGCAACAGAAACCGATATAAGCTGCCATAAATAATCTACGAGTTTATTTCTTGCTTCGAAAAACGAATAAATCTTAGGCTGAAAGAAGACAATACTTAAAACAGCTAAATACGACAACTGAAAACCTACATCCATAATTAAGTACGGATTATACAATAGCATAACAAAAGCCGAAGCACTAAGTGTATTGTAAATACTTATCTGCCGAGTAAATGTTTTTGAAATACAAACAAACGAAAACATTATACTAGCTCGCACAACCGAACTCGAAAAACCAGTTAAAAGAGAATAAAATATAAGAACTAAAATTATTATAAAGGCTTTTAACACACGACCGGATTTTCTGTTTCTGAGAAAAAGCAATAGCCTACTAACAATTAAATATATTATACCAACATGCAATCCAGAAACTGCAAGTATATGCATTGCTCCACTTGCAGCAAAGCTTGCTTTTAAATCGGGACTTAAAGCAGTTTTAAAACCTAAACTTAATGCCGAAAGCACTGCAAACTCGTCGCCTTTTATATTGTTCAATTTATAAATATTCAGAAGTTTTTGCCTTGCACATGCAAAATATAATATTAGCTTAGACTCGCGCGCATTTTCAATAACTTGTATTGCATTCGATTTTAAATAAACCTGATAATATATCTGTTTATACTTTAAATAATTTTTATAATTGAACGAATATGGATTATTACGATGCTTTACTTCGTTAATAAAAGCTTTGGCTATAAAGCGATCACCAATTTTAAATTTTCTGGATATCGTATCTTTTTCGACATAAGCCAATACTTTTGTTTTAGGTTTTACCCAACCTACAGAATCTCTTATAAGATCTATTTTCAAGATAGTTTTTATTGTATTTGCCTTTTCTTCAGGATTACGAATAACTGTTGCAACAAACAGCATTTTCTTATTAGCCAGAGGATAGATATTTTTTTGTTTTATATGAACAAGAATTACTCCAATAGCAAGCATAAATAAAAATATAGCAACCCCCACTATCTGAGTAGTTATCGGATGATTCTTTTTAAGAAAGACAGCAACTACAAAAAGAAAACATAGTAAAACACTATAATTAATATCTAATAAAGGGATATTTATTTTTAAAACAATACCTATTAAAAGAGGAATTAAAAACCTAAAAAATGGAACTTGATGTAAGAACTTTTTAAACATTTTATCTCATAATCAAAAACACCTTAGATATAATGATTTAAACTAAGATAAAACTTAAAGTCATAAATCCCAATTATGGACAAACAAAAAGAGCGACCTTCTTAAAAGAAAGCCACTCTTAATGGTTATATCGAATTTAATTATTTCGTGATAAATACTTGATAAATATCTTTTCGTTCTTCTTTAATTACATTTATGTAATAAACTCCTGAATTCATTTCACGTAAATCAATTTTTGTTTCTTTAGTCTGCACTTTGTCTTGGTAAATTAACTTACCAATAACATCGTAAACCTCAACTATTGATTCTTTATCATCCTCAAATTCTAGATTAAACAAACCATTACTCGGGTTAGGATAAATAATAACTTTATCTGGATCTATTAAATTATCCGACTGAGCATCACCCACTAAATCGCTTGAGTTTCGAGCATAAACCTGTGGCGAATCGTTATAGCTACTACCAATAGCTATAATGTCCATAGTAGCCGAAGGAATAGCTGTATTTATGTAATCGGCATCAGCAAAATTTGTCCTTAATGTGAGCTCATCGGTTCCGTTTGTTATTGTATAATTCTGTTGTGCTTGGAAATTACCCGTCTGTGTAAATCTCACACCATTAAAACGAACCAATTCGGCATTATAATCATTGAAATTAGCTTTATAATCGGCAATTGTAAGCACCTGTGGAGCCACCACATTTCCTGTCGACATTGCTGCTCCTGGATCAACAACAGGAATTAATTGCATATTGCCTCCAAACTCGTCAAATGTAGCAACCACATTTTGTACATTATCGCCAATATTATAATTTGTTGTAATAACATCTTGCGAACTATAAATTAAAATCCCTGCCGTTCCGTCTTGTATATAATAATAAGGCGCCGATGCATAAGTAAATGTAACTTCGTCAGTTATTCGATAAACATTTGTATTCGTCGTAGTATACATTGCTCTTAAAGCAGCTATAGTTTCAACATCAATTGCTTGTTGAGGTGTTATACTCACTGTCCATGTTTTGGTTGTACCATCCTGAGCTGTTACAACATATGTTTGTGCTGTGGTAAAATCACGAGCTGTGGTAGTATCAGAGATCGTAGCTAAAAGCGAAATCTCAAATGTAGGTTTCAAACTGGTAACAGAACTACCATAAGCTACGGTAGCATTAACGGTATTACCACCTATAACTGCATTTCCTACAATTCCATCAACAGTAAATCCTGTAATGTCTTTTTGCGAACTTGCTGTAGTCGATACAGTAACAGTAATAGTCCATGTTTTAGTTATTCCTCCTTCGGCAGTAAGAGTATAAGCAACTGGATTTGTAAAATCGAGTGCAGTAACTCCACTTGTTTGTATAGATCCATTTACATCAGCCTGCACACCTCCTGTTAAAATAAACGAAGCAACCAAACTTGAAGGATCTACCCCATAAGCAACTTCAATATTAATAGTTCGAGCACTAACATCGATAGTTGCCGGACCTGTTTGCAAAGGAAATGAGAAATCTATGAATCTTATACCAGCATATCCTAAATCACTAAGATAATCTAGTTCTTTAACTATCCATTCCGAATTTGATTCTGATGTTCCACTAGAAGTACTCCAATTTGTATTACCAAAAGATACTCTTGGTTTTCTTAGTAAAGTATAATTTTGAGTTGCATTATTTGTTCCTGCAACATCCCATGCTGTTCCTGGGTCACCTAAAGTATCTCCTATTTGATCTATAATATCCCAAGTACCCGATTGCCATGTACCACTAGTAAGCTTAGCTAATGCTCTGGCATCATCTCCACTAAAATATGTTGCATAAGCTCCCCATACGGTATCGACAACTGCTGCCGAATCAATTGTTTCAAAATTAAAACTAGGATTTATAATCACATAGGTCTCTTCAGCCTCTAAGGTTCCGGTTAGTGGAGCTGGATCAAACCAAGTACCTCCATTATTGTTAGTCACAATTGCATAATTTGATAAATCAATACTTGCTGATGTTGGATTATATATCTCTAAAGCTTTATTATTCGAACTACCCTCAATATATTCAGAAAAGAATAAATCATCATTAGGAGTATCATTAACACTAAATACAAGACTTGTATCGCTAAGTAAAGTACCGCTAGATACTATTAATTCTACATTTGTATTTGCATCCTCAAATGATAAATTATCAAATGTAACAACTCCATTGGTCGGACTTTTAGATACAGGCGAATTAGATAAAGTAGCACCTTCCCCTATAATTTCGAAAACAGTAGAATAATCAACATCGGTATTTCCATAGCCATCTGTTGCTGCAACAGTAATATCGTTTAAAATACTTTCAACAGTAGTATTCTGAGGCTGAGTTTTAAACTCTAACTGAGTAGCTGTAACACTTACTACAAAATCATTACCTACTACATCAGCCAAAAATGTTGGCAAAAATTGCGATCCATTTCCGTGTGCTACAGCTCCATGATCATCAGCATCAATCATAAACTGAATAACACTGCTATCGGCAATATTTTCGTTGTTTAGATGTACAAAAAGTCTGTAAACATAACTTGTATCATCAGGCACAACTAATGAGTCTTGAGGTATATTAAATATAATTTCACTAGCAGTGGCATTTGAGGTTGTATCAAGCATTATAACTTCGTTAGAGGCATTTACAATATATCCTCCTCTTAAGTTTTCCGATAGATCAACTGTATTATTAGGTCCTGCTTTAACTTTTATTCTTGTAGGAATTGTCGAAACTCCATCAGTATCTCCCACATCAAAAATAGAAAAAGAAAAAACTGCAACCGAATCTGTCTCGGTAGATGCTATAGTTGCAGCACTTATTTGATTTTCAGGAGAAACTATATAAGAAGTTGTATCACTATCTATTCCTGTGGTAAAAGTAAAACTACCTCCTAAGGCTCCATAATTGTTATCATCAAAAACAGAATCGACAGCAACATAATACGCTGTACTAAAACTTAAATCTCCTGTTGGATCAATTGTTATTGTATAATTTGTATTATCATAAGTCATTGCAAAATTATTATCTGCTAACTCAACTCCTCCAGAGCCTCCTCTTTTTATAAGAATCAAAGCCGGAAGATCAGCATCAGCAACTTCGGTAGTTCCTCCTCGTTGATATATATTTTCATCAAAAGTTATTCTTATATTGGTATCAACTCTTATTCCGGTAACTCCATCAGCAGGACTAAAAGTAGCGGCAGGAGCTACAGTATCAGCCTGTGGTCTTGTTCCTGGATTTAAATGCGAAGACATATCGCTTACTCCATCTAATGTATTTATTGGGGCTATAGTCCACTCCGAGGCATTAAATGTTGCACTTGCAGTTGTTACTTCCGGGTTTCGATGAGCATACGAATCGAGGTATTCCCACACCTCGCCAGATCCATCTTGCTCCACACCATAAATATCTAAAGTATCTGTTCCGTTTGTTATTCGATAAGCATCGTCGCCATTCCCATTAATTGCTGAGATACCATGAATAACAAATGTAGGCTCGGTTAGTCCAAAATCAGTCCATAACTGACCCGAAGATGTATTATTCATGTTTGTAACAACAACACTTTGTCCTCCACCTAACGAAAAAGAACTAAATGTGTAAGCAGTTGAAAACGCATTTCCGTTTGAGGATTTATCTATTGTATATCCATCCAGAATTTCAGTAACTAAACTCGTATTGGTTATTTCAACATATTTGGGGTAACCTCCCGAACCGGTCCCATCGACCACCTCGGTTATTAGTATGTTTTGTCCATAGCTAAAAAAGGGGACAACAAATAAGAAAATAATTAGTAGATGTTTTTTCATGATATTTATATTAAGGTTCATATTTTTATCTCAATAAAATTCAATTACACAGGCAATGATAAATCATTAATTCGATAAAATCATATTTTATTAATAATATTATCACTCATCTAAAATATTTCTTTTACAATAAGATATAATATATGAAAATAATTAAGGATTCGCAATTGATTCTTGATGTAAAAAAATATTCTAATTTTTACAATTATACCAATAACGACAAACACTCCAAACGTTCTAAAAAATATAGGTGTGTATCCAAGAATTTTAATGTGTTATTTATTGTAATTCTAAGTTTGAAAATATGAAATTGAAGAGATAAAATTTAAGATTTAGAAATCAACCGGAAGAGATTTTTAGGAACAAAAAGATTATTTCTTACTGTAAATTCTTGTAAGCATAAGAAATATTTATCTATATTGCAATCAATAACAACACAAAATTTAACCACAAGCAAGATTTAATAGCATACTTTGTATTAGCAAATACAAAAAACACTACCAGATGAAACTAGATGTATTAAACAAATTTTTATTAATTGCTCATCATCCCCAAAAAAACCGATTTTTAACCTCCGAAACGTGTCTTAATTATAGCATAATTGGAGCTTTATTATTAGATATGGGCACAAATAAACAAATACGACTCGAAAAAAATAAATTACGATTAGCCGAAAGTGCAAACTCGAATAATCCTATTATTACTGAAATAATAGATACAATCCGAAAATCGAAAAAAACAAGATCTATCAAAAATTGGATGATAAAACTAAACAACAAATCAAATAAATTTAAAACAGAGATTTTAACGCAACTCGAGAAAAAAGATTTGGTAAGAATAGAACACAAAAAAATTCTTGGTTTAATACCATATACTAAATCTTATATTACAAATAACTCTGTTCGCGATACTTTAATTGAAGAAATAAGAAATGCCGCTTTATCAAAAAAAGAATTAAATCAGGATACTATTTCTATTTTAGCATTAATTGAAGCTTGTAAGCTGCATTCGGTTATTGCTTCGAATAAACAAGAATTAAAGAAACTCCGAAAAGAGTTAAAATCAATAATAAAAGAGAATCCTATGGCTCATGTAGTTGATAAAACCATAAAACAAATACAAGACGCAATAGTAGCTACCTTAATTACTTCGGCAACGGTAATTCATCCTTCAAACTAACAACATAAAAAAATATTTAAAAATAATCTCATTTGTGTTGCCAACCAAAACATCAGCTATAACCTTCAGAACATCATCAATACCCCTTCTGATAGTATCAATAGTCTCCAAAACATCCGTCGAAACCAAAAAAAGATCTAACTAAGGGTAATTTACCTCATTAATGCCCTCTGCGATATCAATAATGGGGTATTTTTAGTCAAAAAAATGAAGCTTTTTTATGAAAAGAACCAAAATTTGGTCGGATTAGATGTATTTTATCTCAAAATCGATGATTTTAGGTCAAATCCTGATCGATTTTCTGAAAAAAACGATGTTCCAGAGGGTATTAAGCATGTCGGGAACACCATCAATGATCTTTCAGATAGTATCAATGATATCCAGAACATCCTCCGAGACCAAAAAAAGGTCAAGTTTGGGGTAATTTACCCTATTAATGACCTCCGCGACATCAATGATGGGGTATTTTTAGTCAAAAAAATGAAGTTTTTTTTGAATTATGACCCCAATTTGGTCGAATTAGATGTATTTTATCTCAAAATCGATGATTTTAGGTCAGATTCTGATCGATTTTCTGAAAAAACGATGTTCCAGAGGGTATTAAGCATGTCGGGAACACCATTAATGACCACCCAGACATCAACGATGGGGTCGAGAACCCCAATCATGAGGTTCAGACCCCCATTAATTGTGTCGATAATATCAGATACTATCTCGCAAACATAGCGGTATATGTTTTTTACATCAAACATCTCGTTTTTTACATCTATCGAGATTTAAATGATATGGATTAATACCTTTTTTACATCGATTGTCTCGAAAAAAACATCAATGTATATCCTTTTTACATCCGTCGAGACCCAAAAAATATTCTCCGAGATCATTTTTTGATTTATCATAACCTTTTTTACATCAACGAAGATGTTTTTTACATCAATATTTTGACCTATTTTACCCCAACTGAGATGTAAATTGGGTCGTTAGAGATGTATTTTTAGTCTCTATTGATGTTTTTTTGCCCATTTTCTTTCAAAATTTTGAAAGAAATCGATGTTTTTGAGGTCTCGATCGATGTCTTTTAGATCTCAATTCATGTTTTTACCTAGCCAATTGATATTTTTCAGATCATCTTCGATGTAAATAATAGTATTTAAAACCTCTGGAGGTTTATTAATGACTTCCCGTACATCAACAATGGGGTTCTGTCCCCCATTAATTAAGATAGTACCTATAAAAAACTCTGATATAATTTATTTATCTGCCAAAATCATCATATCTTACATAAAGTATTAATCCAGTATGTATTAAATGAGTGTTTTAGATATAATAATTTTTACAATTTACTTTACAGCAATGCTTGGGGTTGGTTTTTATTTCCTGAGAAAAAATAAAAATATCGAAGATTATTATGTTGGAAACCGCTCGTTAGGTAGCTGGCATATTGGCTTATCGGTTGTAGCAACCGATGTTGGAGGTGGCTTTTCTATAGGACTCGGGGGGCTTGGTTTTGCCATTGGTATCTCGGGCTCGTGGATGCTTTTTACGGGTTTTGTTGGAGCTTGGCTGTCGGCAGTAGTTTTAATACCTATAATCAGTAAATTATCAGGCAAATATAAATTTTTAACATTCCCTCAAATTTTCGAACACTACTACAATCCTAAGGTTGCTTTATTGGCAGGGATTATTTCGGCTGTAGGATATATAGGTTTTACTAGCTCGCAATTACTGGCCGGAGCTAAATTGGTATCGGCAACTTTTCAAGAAATAGATTTATTTACAGCACTCTTAACAATGGGGGTAATTGCTATAATATATACAGGGATAGGAGGACTAAAAGCAGTTATATATACCGATACAATACAATGGATAATTCTTATGTCGGGGCTTATTTTTATTGGGATACCCATTTCTTATAAAGCTATAGGAGGTATCGAAACAATTAGAGCTGTTATTGCTCCCGAATTTCTATCATTAAATAATGTATCGTGGCAACAATTAGTAAATTGGGCTATTACAATTATTCCTATATGGTTTGTTGGGATGACTCTTTATCAGAGGATTTATGCTTCGCGCAACGAAAAACAAGCAAAAAAAGCTTGGTTTATAGCAGGTTTTTTCGAATGGCCTTTAATGGCTTTCATGGGTGTTATCTTAGGGCTTTTTGCTCGTGTAGCCTACGAAAACAATATGTTTGCTTCTTTAGGATTTAGCACAAACACAACAATTGATGCCGAGATGGGACTTCCGATACTATTAAATACTGTACTACCCGCAGGTATAATGGGTCTTGTGCTTTCGGCTTACTTTTCGGCTATCCTGTCAACCGCCGATAGCTGCTTGATGGCTGCCTCGGGCAATATACAAACCGATATTTTAGGCAAAATATTCAAATCGAACAAAAACACTCGCATACAACTACGTTTATCTCAACTCATCACAATAGTTATTGGGATTTTAGCTCTTTTCTTAGCCTCTCATATGACTAACGTACTAGAACTTATGTTGTATTCGTATGCATTTATGGTTTCGGGTTTATTTATTCCGGTTATCATAGCCTTGTATAGCAACAAAAGAAATTCGTATGCAGCAATAGCAGCAATGATTAGCGGAGGCTCTACAACTGTAATATTAACATCGATAAACATACAACTCCCATTAGGGCTCGATGCAAATATTTACGGAATTGTAACATCGGCTATTATTTATAGCATAATATATTTTATTACGAAACTATCGAAACATGTTTAGTTATTAGGATTGCTATAATTGCTGTTTATACAAAAAACACATGAACAAATTATTTTGTCAACTGTTTCACTATAATAAATTAACATGTGTATTGTAATAACCAAAAATTGCAATAACTTATATCTTAAAAATTAACCATTATGAGCCAGAACTTGTCAGTAATAATATCGAAAAGTAAATATTGATTTTAGACGAAGTTCAGAATTTTATCTAAATGAAATCCACACAAAAATAAATAGACAATAAAATATCAGACATCCAGATTTCATTACACATAAAATACATAAGGTTCACAAACGGGATGTATTTGCAACTTGGAGAAAGTAACAAAAAAACAAGCCTTACTGGAAAGAAACATGAATAACACAAAACATATAACTAACAAAATTACGAACAGATGAAATCGGATATTGAAATTGCACAAGAAGCAAAAATTAAGCCTATTGTAGATATAGCCAAACAGCTAAATGTAAACGAAGATGATTTAGAGCTTTACGGAAAATTTAAAGCTAAATTACCATTGAAATTAATCGATGAAAACAAGATCAAGAAATCGAAACTAATTCTTGTAACAGCCATTACACCAACCCCTGCCGGCGAAGGAAAAACAACAACATCAATAGGTCTGGCTCAAGCACTAAATAAAATAAATAAAAAAACAACTGTAGTTTTACGCGAACCATCGCTAGGACCTGTTTTTGGAATAAAAGGAGGAGCCGCCGGAGGTGGTTATTCTCAGGTTATCCCTATGGAAGATATCAATCTTCACTTTACAGGAGATTTATCGGCTATCGAGAAAGCTCATAATTTACTTGCAGCCTTAATCGACAACAATATACAGCTAAAAGAAGGCAATCTGGGTTTAGACCCAAGAACAGTAGAATGGAAACGAGTAATGGATATGAACGAGCGAGCTTTGCGCGATATAGTTATAGGCTTAGGAGGTCCCAAGCAAGGTATTCCGCGCGAAACAGGGTTTAACATTACCGCAGCATCAGAAGTAATGGCAACTTTATGTGTAGCTAAAGATTTAAATGATTTAAAAAAACGATTGGGGCAGATATTTATAGGCTACACTTACAAAGGGAAAGCCATTTTTGCTCGCGACTTAAAAGCCGAAGGAGCAATGACTGTATTGCTTAAAGATGCAATAAAACCCAATCTGGTACAAACACTCGAAGGAAATCCTGCAATTATACACGGAGGTCCATTTGCTAATATAGCCCAAGGAACAAACACAATTATTGCTACCAAAATGGGGTTATCTTTAAGCGATTACGTAGTAACCGAAGCCGGATTTGCCAGCGAACTGGGCGCCGAAAAATTCTTTAATATAAAAGCCCAATTTGGAGGATTAAAACCCAATGCCGTAGTTATTGTTGCTACAATAAGAGCGCTAAAATATCACGGAGGAGCTAAACTAACCGAACTCGAAAAAGAAAACCTACAAGCACTTAGAGGTGGGTTTGAGAATCTGGATAAACATATCGAAAATATGCAATACTACAACTTTAAGCCAGTTGTAGCTATCAATAAGTTTTTGACAGATACTCCTGCAGAAATCGAGCTACTAAAAAAGCATTGCGAAAATAAAGGCGTTACAATTGCCCTAAACGATGCATGGGCTCAAGGAGGATCTGGAGCAACTGAACTTGCCGAAAAAGTAATTAATGCAGTATCCGATTGTCCTTCTTGCTTTAGACCTTTATACTACCTCGATTGGAGCTTTGAAGAAAAAATCGAAGCTATCGCCACTAAAATGTACGGAGCTAAAGATGTCGAATATACAATAAAAGCTAAAAATCAATTAAAACGAATAAACGAACTAGGACTGGCTAATTTGGCTGTTTGTGTTGCCAAAACACAGAAATCTCTTTCGGATGATATGCACAAAAAAGGTCGCCCCCGCGACTTTACTGTAAAAATCAGAGAAATAGAACTTTCATCTGGAGCAGGTTTTATTGTCCCCATAGCAGGAACCATAATGCGAATGCCTGGACTACCCAGTAAACCGTCGGCCGAAAAAATAGATATTGACAAAAACGGGAATATTACAGGTTTGTTCTAACCCTAAAAAAAAGAGATTGTCATTTAATCATAATGACAATCTCTCTTCTTTATCTCTAAGCTAAATCCTATTAATGATTAAAAAAATCTTGCTTTTTTAATACATCTAGAAATACATTTGTAAAATGTAAATTATCAGCCTTTTTATATCTATTATCTGTAAATACCTGAGCTAGCGTTTCTTTTCCGTTTTCTTCTAAAAGTTGTTTTGTCGATTCTAATGCTTCTTTTTCAGCATATATCGAGTCAATATCTTCGTTACTATAATCCTTATATTTCTCGTAATGGATAACACCTTCTAATGGCAATCTGTCTGTCAAACCCGGATCCTCGTCAGGATATCCTACAACAACTGTAGTTACAGGAATAACACCTTTAGGTAATTCCAAAATATCAATAATTTTATCTGCATTATAAGTTGTTGTTCCTAAATAACACACTCCAAGACCTTTATCTTCGGCAGCAATACAACAATTCTGTGCAACCAACATAGCATCAATTACTGCATTAGTAAACCACAAAAAGTTATCATATCCCGGTTCGGCATTTCTTTGTTTACACCATTTATTAAATCGATTTATGTCAGCACAAAACGTAAGTACAACAGGAGCTTGTGTTACCATAGGCTGATTAAAATGAGTAGGTGCAAGTTGTTGTTTTAAATCATTATCGCGAGTAACTACAATCGAATATATTTGCATATTTCCTGTTGTTGATGCTCGGGTTCCTGCTTCTAATATTTCTTGTAAATCTTTTTCCGAAACAGGAGTATCTTTATACTTTCGTATAGATTTATGATTAAAAATAGTATCTAACATAGTTTTAGAATTTTATTTAGTTTTCAGATTTCCAGCTTTAAATCTCTTATTCAGAATTTATTTTTTAATAATATTCTTGAAAAATTTCAAAGCACAATAATACAAAAAAAGGATTTATCAAACGCGATTATTCTCGTTGCTTTTTTCCTTATTATTTTGATTACTAAATCATATTATTCACATCATCCTAAATAAATTCTTTATCTTAAATCCAGAGTAAAGAAGTAAAAGACTCGATAAATATTTATATTGTTTTACACAATATGAATTTATTTTTGTGTTAATACCAACACAAATTCATATTGTCCTTTTAACTGACAATTACCTTGATACATATTTATGAAGCACCCTATACTACAAATGAATCAAGCCTATCAGCGATATTTTTTTTCGAGATATAAAAAAGTAATCGTAAATGTTGTATCTTTAATATCTGATAAGATACTTTCAAAATATCCATTAAGTAAATAATAACACTCGTATAAAAAAGATTATTTAGTAATGGGAAAAATAAAACAAGCTTGATATTATTGAAATTACACAATAAATGTTGTGTTGTAAGTTTCAAGTAAAATTTTTGGAACAATAAAAAGTATCTCAAACTTACTATAACACCGAAAATTATGAATGAATTGATTATTGAAAAAACATTAAAAACTCCATTAGTTAATTTTGATGCCCAAAGTGGAGTATTAAAAATAGAAGGTCGATCAATTCCTGAAAATCCTGAAGACTTTTTTGCTAATTTGTTTATTTGGATTCATGAATACTTTAAAAATCCTCAGAAAGAAACATTAATACATATTCAATTAGAATATATAAACAGTGGTTCGTCTAAATTTATTCTTGAGTTCTTACAAATTATCCAGACATATACCGATTTAGGAACAAACTGCAAAATAGATTGGTATTACGAAGAAGATGATGAAGCCGTTTTGGATTTAGGGAAACATTATCAGTCGACAATAACAGTTCCTTTTAGTTTAATAGAAATATACGAATCGTAATTCGATAAAAAAACCTGAGAAAAAATCTCAGGTTTTAATTTATTAAAATAATTTCTCGACTAAATCAACTACTCTATTCGAATAGCCCCATTCGTTATCATACCACGAAAGTACTTTAACCGTTTTACCAATAACCATTGTACTTAAAGCATCAAATATTGAAGAATGAGGATTTTGAATTATATCAACAGACACTATAGGATCTTCAGTATATTCAAGCACACCTTTCATTTCTCCTTCAGCAGCTTCTTTCATAGCTTGGTTTACTTCTTCAATAGTAACTTCACGCTTTAGGTTTGCAACTAAATCAATTAACGAACCTGTTGGAGTAGGAACACGAACAGCCATTCCATCTAATTTACCTTTTAACTCAGGTAATATTTTACCTACAGCAGATGCTGCTCCTGTTGTTGTAGGAATTTGCGACACAGCAGCCGAACGCGCACGACGTAAATCAGAATGAGGTGCATCTAATATCATTTGATCGTTTGTATACGAATGCACTGTAGACATAAAGCCATTTTCTAATCCAAATTTATCATTTAAAACTTTTACTACAGGTGCTAAACAGTTAGTTGTACACGATGCATTTGACACGCATTGATCTTCAGGTTTTAGACTTTCGTCATTTACACCTAAAACAATCATGTTATCTATTTGATCTTTTGCAGGAACTGTTAATAATACCTTTTTTGCTCCATTTTTTAAGTGATCTCCGTATCCTCCTTTTTCACTCTCGCGAGATCTAAATATTCCGGTCGACTCAACTACCACATCAGGTGTAGTAGCCCATGGAATATTTATAGGACTTCTTTCTGATGAAACTTTAATTTTTTTCCCATTTACAATAATCCCATCTTCATCGAAAGATACATCGCCATTAAAACGCCCCTGAGTAGAATCATATTTTAATAAATGAGCTAATGTTTTAGTATTTGTAAGATCATTAATACCAACTATTTCAAGATTATCTCTCTCTAAAATAATCTTAAACACATTACGGCCTATTCTACCAAAACCGTTAATTGCAATCTTTATTTTTGACATTTCTCTTATGTTTAAATGAGCATTAATTTCAGAAATCAAAATTATACATATTAAATATATTCTTCAAGAAATTATTAAGGATATGTATTGAATGAACAAAAGTTTAAAAACATATCTATTATAAAACTCTTTTAATTCTTAAGGTTAGATGATTACATAAAAATAGCATACATTGATTAAATCAATGAATTATATATTAAAGGAAAAATCGTTGACGTCGTTTTCGTTTTTTCAAATACGATTCAGAAATTTTTTGAGCATTAATAATTTTCCCAAATCTATAACAAGCATATATATTAAACAAAAATCGCTGATTATTATCAATTGCCATTATATCAAGTTTTGAAATATAAGCTTGAAAAATTATTCCAGCTTCGATAGCATGAATAAATGTTTCTGACTGACTAAATTCAAAATTAAATCCTCCTTTTATAAAAGCTCCCGGAACAAATTGCATTTCCGAAAATCCTTTAAAAAAAGAAGTTCTACCATCTACATCACTCGATTTATGGATTTCTGCATTAAATTTCTCCTGTTCTTTCAATAGAGTCCCATCAGGAAGCACATAAGTAATATCGTAATATATAGGTTTTAAAAAAGCTACATCCCCTCCTAGAGAGTAGAAGTAACGGATAGCAACACTTCCTCTTTCTTTTTTAGAGTTTAGTTGATTTTGCTTGCCATATCCAAAGCGTAAATCAAACACACTATTCTTTTTGCCAAATACAAATGACTTAGAAGAACTAGATAGAGCTTTTGACTTGACTTCTTTAGGATGTTTTATTGCAGATAACTCAACGTCAAAAATGCGTTTTTCGTAGTAATTAATTCTATTACCATAACGATACCCTAATCCAAAACCATTCGTTAGCAAATTTATCGAAACAGTTTTTTCATTTTTATAAAAAATCTTAGGTAAATCTTCTGATACTTGTTGCGAATACAAGATATTTATAGTGAAGAATCCTACTAGGAATAAAGATAATTTATGTTTCATACACAAAAAAACTGTCTCAAAACTAAAAATTAATATCAGAGAGACAGAATAAGGAAGATTGTATTTGGAGTAATAATTATGAGTTAATTTCAATGTTTTCTATTTCTGCTTGTCCGTAAGCAGGGCAATCCTTACTTTTACACGAACTTAATAACGCAACAATAAATAAAACTGCAACAACACCTACAATAAATCTTTTCATCTATCTTGAATTTATGACCTCATCAAGAGTACATTTTGAAACTTTTATTATTTATTTCCTCTGATATGGTCGGTTTAATTACTTAATTCTAATTTAGTTCATCAAAGCTAAAAAAAAAATAATAATTTTTAAACATTTTGTTCTGTTGATTTTGAATTGTTATCAACATATGCTGGACAAATCTTGTTATTACACGAACTTAATACTGCTATAACAATAATTGCAATTACGGCTACTTTAAATTTCTTCATTTTAAATTAACTTTTACTGACAAGATGTTATCAAATACAAGTTTTCTCTTCTAAGAGCAACATTAAATTAAACATTTTGTCATTATGATTTATAGAATATGGTTTATTTGGCTCAAATATACGACTGATACTATTGAATGTTTCTCTATTTTTTGAAATAAATCCTGTTTTTTTGGTATACGATTAAAAATCTTACATAAAAAAAGCCAGAATACGTATATTCTAGCTTTTGACAATATTTATATTTTCTTAATTTAATACAGGAACTCGTCCTGGAGTCCACGAAGCTTTTACTTCTTCAAGCTTGTTTTCTAATTCTTTTATTTCTGTATTAGCAATTTTATTTAATCGGGTTATTAGCTCAGGTAGCTCTTCCGAAGCTATCTGATAAGCATCTTTACTCGTAGCAGTTATTTCGGCTGTAGAACGAGATTGCCCCCAAATAATGTAATACATTCGATTAAGTAAAGGAACCTGTTGTGGCGAAGGAGTATCAGATCCAACTCCAGCAGGATTGCCATTAAATGCAAATTTAACACCATCAAGCTTTTTCTCTATTTCTTCAGCCTCAGTTAATAAATCGTAATTCGCTTCAGGAGTATTTACAATAGTTTGCTTCAGATAAGTAATTTTTTTGAGCAATTCTTCATTAAATTTAACCGCTCCACTCATAACTCTGGCCAATTCGGCAACTTTTCGTTGAAACATAACCATTTCTTTTCTGTTTTTAGCTGGTAGCGTTGTATTATCTAAAGCTTTTACAATAAATTCCTGCTCTGGAACTAATTCTTTAACCTTACCTCTTTCGTACATCGAAACAGAAACAGTGTACTTACCCGGCATCACAAGCCAAAAACTCTTATTTTCTTTTAGAGGATTAAATTTTGAATCGGCTATTTCGATAGGGAAACTATTAGCATATGTTAAATCCCAACTTATTCTATTAAGCCCTTTTTCAGGTTTCTTATTGATTTTCTTTACAACAAAACCATCTTCATCTTTTATTAAGAAAATAAGATAAGGCTTAATCTCTTTATTCTCATTTTCTAATTCTTTCATTGTTGGTTGAGGAATAGGTTTTCCTTCTTTGAAAAGCTTCTTCTCGTGATCTTTCCTTTTTTCTTTTAAAGTTTTAGGTGTTTTGTTTAAATAATAAGTAAAACATGCTCCAAACTCAGGATTTTTTGCCGTATAATAAGTTGCTCCTTGCGCATATTTCTTGTTTGACTGCACATAAATTAATGCATCTTTTATAGGGAATAAATGTATTGGCTTATCAATTAACGAGAGCTTTACCTGACGCAATGGAGAATAATCATCTAAAACATAAAAACCACGTCCGAAAGTAGCAATTACCAAATCGTTTTCTCGTTTTTGTATCGTCATATCTCGAACTGATATTGTCGGTAAACCTGATTTTAAGCGAACCCATTTCTGACCTCCATTGTATGAAAAGTACACTCCAAACTCAGTTCCTGCAAATAACAAATCTTTATCGATATGATCCTGCTCTATTGTATGTATTGTTCCGTTTTTGTCGAAACCTGTTGTCATTGACTGCCACGTATTTCCTTTATCCTTACTCATTAAGAAATAAGGTTTAAAATCGTCTCGCTTTCTGTTATCGAACGAAGCATAAACTATATTTTCGTCGTAACGCGATGCAAAAATGTCGCTTACATATGTATTAGCTGGAATTCCGGGAAATGATTTAATCTTTCGCCAAGTTTTTCCATTGTCTTCGGTAACTGATATAACACCATCATCCGTTCCGGCATAAAGTAATCCTTCTTTTACTGGAGACTCTGTTAAAGAAACAACCATCCCATATAAAGATGTAGAGAGATTTTTCTTTACAGCATCAACACTCCAATATTTATCCATTACAGGCCAAGTATCTCTATCAATTTGTGCTGTTAGATCATCACTAATAAGCTCCCAAGTATTTCCTCTGTCTTCGCTTTTAAATACAACTTCGGCCGCCATATACAATCGTGTGTTTTTATGGGGACTTATAATAAAAGGACTATTCCAATTCCATTTATGAGTTAACTTTCCTTTGCCGGGTTGTGGTTTTATATAAAGAGCCTCTTTACTTTTCTTATCAAACCTGAATATATTTCCATATTGAGATTCGTTGTAGATAATATCTGGATTTTCTGGATCGATTTGCGACCAAAAGCCATCGCCACCAATTGTTACAATCCAATCGCCACTGGTTATTCCTCCCGAACTTATTGTTCGTGATGGACCTATACAGCTATTATTATCTTGTGTACCTCCTGTTATATTATAAAAAGGATAATCGTTGTCTACACCTACTCGATAGAATTGAGTGATTGGAAGATTTGATACATGACGATAAGTTTTACCTTCGTCGTAAGTAATATAAATACCTCCATCGCCACCAACAATCCAATGTTTGTTATTGTTAGGGTTAATCCACAAAGCATGATCGTCGACATGGCGCTCGCTCATACCTAAACGTTTCCATGTTTTTCCTCCATCTAGAGTAACATGAGAATATGTTTCAACAGAAAACACTTTATTAACATCAACCGGATCACAATAAATTTCGTTGTAATATTGCCCACTAGAACAATGATCACTCATCTTTTCCCATGACTCTCCTCTATTGGTAGAACGAAAAAAACCACCTTTATCGTCGGCAGCTTCGACAATTAGATATAGATAATCTGGATTTACTGGAGATATTGCAATTCCCATACCTCCTTTATGTACACTGGGGAGTCCTTTTTCAATTTTTCGCCAAGTTTTTCCTCCATCAGTAGATTTATGTACACCAGACTCGGGACCTCCTCCTATTTTGGTATGAACATGTCGGCGTCGTTGTTCGGTTGTTACGTATAAAACATTAGAATTATGGGGATCTAAAATAACATTATTTACTCCAGTATGCTTACTAATATCCAACACTTTGTTCCAGTTTTTTCCTCCATCTATGGTTTTATATAAACCTCTTTCGCCACCAGCCCCCCAGGCGGAACCTTCGGCAGCCACATATACTATATCTGTATTTTTGGGATTTATAGCAATCATCCCGATATGTCGAGATCGTTTCAATCCCATGTTTTTCCAAGATTTACCTCCATCAAGCGACTTATAAACACCATCGCCATAACCTAAAGCACGTTGATGGTTGTTTTCGCCTGTACCAGCCCAAACAACATTTGTGTTTTTAGGATCGATAGCTAAACACCCTATAGAATAGGCGCCATAACCTTCGAATATTGGTTTAAAGGTAATCCCGTTATTGCTTGTTTTCCATATATTACCCGAAGCAACTCCTACATAGAACTCTGAGAAGTTATTCGGGTTAACAGCAAAGTCAGCAATTCGTCCTGAAGCGAAAGCTGGACCAATGCTTCTGAATTTTAATCCAGAAAGGATTTCTGAATTGATAGGTTCTTTTTTTTGTTTCGATTCTTCTTTTTGTGCTAAACCGTTGTTTGTAGCAAACACAAAAGCTAGCACTAGAAGAAAAGCAAAAGTTTTTTGCTTTTGAGCTAGATAGTTTTTATTGACTATTTTCATTTTTATTGATTTAGTTAATCTTAGAGTTAATATAAAATCTAAATTTAGACAATTAAATACAAAAAAAGTTTACATATCATAGCTTATAAACAAACTCTTATCATTTTTTTACATCTAAAACAAGGAAATAACTAAGAGTAATTTGTTTTTATAAAAAATCAAGAATGAATAATTTGCGAAATGTATAAAGGAAAAAAAAGCTGCCTTTTTCGAGGCAGCTTACAATTTATTTTGGTAGTCTGTATTTGTAATTTACTCTAAACTTTCCTTTAGAAATGGATTGTAGTTTTCCTTTTATTAATCTTTTTTTCAATGGAGCTATTCGATCGGTAAACATTATTCCTTCTAAATGGTCGTATTCGTGCTGAATTATTCGGGCAGCCATTCCTTCGTGCCATTCATCGTGAAAGTTAAAATCTTGATCGTAATATTCAATTCGTATTTTTTGTGGACGAGATACATTTTCGCGCAGCAAAGGTATACTCAAACAACCTTCGTCCATACTAACCTCCTCATCGACCCTTTCGGTAATTTTAGCATTTATAAAGACTTTTTTAAATCCTTCCAATTCAGGTTCATCTTCGCCAAAAGGAGTTCCGTCGATAACAAAAAGACGAACCGATTTGCCTACCTGTGGAGCTGCTAAACCTACCCCATCAGAAACATACATGGTATCCCACATATCTTGAATAAATTTTTCTAAATCCGGGTAATCCTTATCAATATCTACCGCTACTTTTCGCAAAACAGGACTCCCGTATATAACTATTGGATAAATCATTTTTTAATAGTTTAATCTTTGTTCTAAATATGATTGTAAAATAATTGTTGCACTTATTGTATCGACCAAAGCTTTGTTTTGTCGCGCTTTCTTTTTTAATCCGGCATCTCTCATTGTTTGATGCGCTATTTTTGAGGTAAACCTTTCGTCAACTTGTTTTATATCTATATTAGGATATAATTTTCTTAGTCGTCCTAGAAAAGGATTTATATATCGAACCGAGTCAGACACTTGATTATTTAATTGTCTGGGGTAACCAATAACAATACATTCGACCTCTTCTTTTTTTAGATAATCCTCTAAAAAGTTCCAGATTTCTTTTGTTTCAACAGTTTTTAGAGCATTTGCAATTATTTGCAAAGGATCGGTAACAGCCAACCCTACTCTTTTACGTCCATAATCAATTGCTAAAATTCGTCCCAACTTAGTATGCTTTATTTCTGCGCAAAAATAAACATTATATAGATTAAATATAAATAAAACAAAAGCTTTATTGGTTTGGTTCTTAAATAAGAGCTAAAATATAGATTAAATTGCATTGTAAAATTGTTGTAGATAACAAGAAAACAAAAGGGTTATAAAAAAGATTATACGCTATATTTTAGACATGATATATAACACAAACAACTAATGTACTGATAATAAGATTTGTCTTTTCATCTTTATAAGATAGGCTTTAAAACATAGTAAATAAACTATTAATTTACTTCTTTTGTTTTTTGAATAAATTTTTCTTTTCAGAATAAATTTTAGTTAAATAAAGTTATAGAAATAAGTTATGGGTAAAGAGATTAAATTCAGTTTGGTTTATAGAGATATGTGGCAATCTTCGGGGAAGTACGTGCCAAGAATAGATCAATTGAAAGAAATTGCACCAGTTATTATTGATATGGGTTGTTTTTCGCGTATTGAAACTAATGGAGGAGCTTTTGAACAGGTAAATCTCCTTTATGGAGAAAATCCAAATAAAGCTGTTCGCGAATGGACAAAACCTTTCAACGAAGCAGGTATCCAGACACACATGTTAGAGAGAGCATTAAACGGAATACGAATGTTTCCAGTACCGGCTGATGTACGTAAGCTTATGTACAAGGTAAAAAAGGCTCAAGGTGTTGATATTGCACGTTCGTTTTGTGGTTTGAACGACCACCGGAATTTAGAACTATCGATAAAATATGCTAAAGAAGCCGGAATGATTTCGCAAGCAACTTTAAGTATAACCCACTCGGAGATACACACTGTTGAATATTATATGGACATTGTTGACAAGGTGGTTGCTTATGGAGCTGACGAGATTTGCTTGAAAGACATGGCAGGTGTGGGACGTCCTGTAACTTTAGGGAAGTTGGTTAGTGAGATAAAGCAGAAACACCCTCAAATTATTATTCAATATCATGGACACTCGGGCCCTGGTTTTTCTGTAGCATCGATGCTTGAAGTTGCAAAAGCAGGAGTTGATTACATAGATGTAGCGATGGAACCTTTATCGTGGGGTATGGTTCATCCTGATGTTATTACAGTACAAGCAATGCTTAAAGATGCAGGTTTTAATGTACCTGATATTAACATGAAAGCTTATATGAAAGCTCGTGCTTTAAGTCAGAAGTTTATTGATGACTTTTTAGGTTACTTTATTAATCCTAAGAATAGATATATGTCATCGTTGTTAGTTCAATCGGGGCTACCTGGGGGAATGATGGGAAGTATGATGGCCGATTTAAAAGGTGTTCATCAAGGTTTAAATCAAACACTGGAAGCTCAAGGAAAAGAAGCCTTAACAGAAGATGATTTATTAGTAAAACTATTTGACGAGGTTGTTGATATTTGGCCTAAATTAGGAAATCCACCATTGGTTACTCCATTTAGCCAGTATGTAAAAAATATTGCATTGTTGAATGTAATGCAAGAAATACAAGGTAAAGACAAATTTTCGATGATTGATAATAATGCTTGGGATATGATTTTAGGGAAAGCTGGTAAGCTACCTGGACAATTGGCTCAAAACATTATTGATATTGCAAATCAACAAGGGCGAGAGTTTTACGATGGAGTTCCTCAAGACAACTATCCTGATGAGTTAGATCGTTTTAGAAAAGAAATGGAAGAGCAAGGATGGGAAACTGGAGAAGACGACGAAGAGTTGTTTGAGTTTGCAATGCACGAACGTCAGTATCGCGATTACAAATCGGGAGTTGCCAAGCAGAGGTTTAATGACGAGATTAAGAAATTAAAAGAAGAAAGCAACAAACCTCAAGGACAAAGCGGCGTAAAAGCTGATCCTAGTAAAAAAGATATTGCGTCGCCTTATTTAGGACGTATATATTATAATATGAACTATTTTATCGAGGAACAATCAATAGAGCTTGGGGCTCAGGTTACCAAAGGACAACGTATTTGTTACATCGAAAGTGGATATACTTACGACGAAATTGTTTCTGAATTTGACGGTGAAGTAGATGAAATTTTCTTTAAACATGGTGATCGTGTTTCGAAAGGAGATGTTATTGTTCGGTTGAAATAATTTTTTCACAATATAATATATTAAGGTTGTCTTTTAATTAAGGCAACCTTTTTTCTTTATCATCAATATACTATTACTCATCTTGAAATTCATTTAGTATAATGCTCCCTGCGAATGAAATTAGCTTCCTGACATAAGAAAATGCTCCCTACATATAAAATTGGCTTCCTGACA
Source organism: Bacteroidales bacterium (assembly GCA_022360575.1). GTDB lineage: Bacteria > Bacteroidota > Bacteroidia > Bacteroidales > UBA12077 > UBA12077. Next base: position 29,275 of record JAKSCO010000284.1, read on the forward strand.
TAAAAAAATACTCCCTGCTTAAGAGTTTTGCTTCCTGCTATTAAATTTTGAGTCCCTAGCGTAAAAAAACGTTTCTTTAACGTTATATTATTACTCCCTGCTATACTGTGACCCTAATTTGCATAACATTTTATGCTCCCTGCAATGCTGTGGGAGTTTCCTGGAGTACTATAAAGGCTCCCTGCTATTAAATTATGTGTCTTTGCAATGAAATATTGAATCAATAACGTAAAAAAACACTTTCGTAACATGTAGTGACCCTAATTTACATAGCATTTGGGGCTCCCTGCAATGTTGTAGAGGTTCCTGCTGTTGAATTTTGTGGATTTGGCATTAAAAAATGCTCCCTGCATATGAAATTAGCTTCCTGACATAAGAAAATGCTCCCTGCTATAGAATTTAGCTTCCTGCTATTGTTTTTTGTGTGTGTTTGGCATAAAGTTATGAGCGCTCTCTTTTTTATGTTCTTTTGTCTTCGACTCCCCTTCGACTCCGCTCTGGGGACTGCTCTGGAGACTGCTCTGGAGACTGCTCAGCGACCGGGTTTCCTTGAAATTTATTAAGTAACAGTCTTTGTTTTAAGAGATCTCAGAATAACCTGAGTTTGATTATTAACTAAGAACCTCTACTAAAAAAGATTATTCTTCATGTTCTATTATTCTCTTAAAAAGAGAATTTTTCTATGTTCTTTTGTCTTGACACTAAAAACCAAAAATTCAAGGTTTGCTGATATTTTTCTAATAAAATTTACGTAATAGACTTTATCGGGTATATCAAGAAAATTGAGAATATAGGAATGTTTTTGAAACGATTTTTGATACAAATTAGAATAACTTGCATTTTTCCTGCAAAATATCAAAAACCTTGCGCATATTCCTACACCAAACCGTTATACTAGTAAATGAATAAAAATTCGAACTCCTTTGCTATTATTTTTTCCTTAGAACAATAATGATTTTAGTTATTTTTACTCGACTGGAGCTGCAAAATTGTTCAATTACAGGTCGGAAATATTATTAACAACTAAAACGTAACGACAAGAAAACAAGGAAGTTTCCCTGTTAATAAAATCCATTAATCAAGTCTTGAATATAGGAAAATATGTAATAACATTGCCATCCCTTGTTTACGGGTAGTAAACGTTATTCGCATATTAAAATTTTGTACAAACTTTATTAAATTGATTCAATTTCATGAAAACACACTCATTTAGATTTATGTTGAGTTTTTGCCTTGCTTTGCTCTTAAATTGGAGTTTTGTAAACGCACAAACAACAGTTAATTTCGACACACCAGACAATTGGGAACTAGACGGAACTAGTGGTGGCAGCTATAAAAACCATAGCTACTCAGAGTCGGGAGCTACTTTCGAAGGAATTAATGTTGTTAGAGAAGAAGCCCGAGCTTCAGAGGAAAATCCAAAAGCATTTGGGAAATATGCATTTCGATTAAGAAATAAAAACAATCCTAAGCTAACAATAACTATTGCTGAAGGAGGAATTGACAACTTTTCATTTAAGGTTCGCAGATGGGATGGTAATCCTGAGCCAAACTATACTGTAAAATATACTATAGATGGCGAGACATGGGTTGATTTACCCAATATAGATGGCAAATTATTAAACACGGACAATTGGATTACCTATTCGGCTACGATCAAAAAGATTAATGATAATCTAAAAATAGAAATTGCAAATACAGGCAAAACAGAAAGAATCCTTATAGATGATTTTACATGGGCTGCTTTTGCAACAAGCACAGATACAGAAGCACCAATAGCAACTTTTTCTCCAATAAATGCTAGTGAAAATATCTTAATTAACTCTGATATAACTATTGATTTTAATGAAGCAATATATAAAGAAGGAGGAAAAGTTGAAATAACAGATGCTGATTTAGCTGCTCTTATTACAATAAAAGAAGGTGGAGAAGAAGGAACTGACTTAGCCGATGCTGATTTTGCAATGGCATACGATAAAACAAATAATATCGTTACAATAAATCCTAATGCTGATTTAAAAAAAGGAACGGACTATTATGTTAGCTTTGCTCCTGTTTTTGATGTTTCGAACAACAAAAATGCAGGCGAACATATTGTATTTAGTACTCAACCAAATTCGAATACAGACAGCAAGATTGTTGCTCCAGAAAATCAAGTTGCATCTAAAACTGTAGAATCGATAACAAAAACAAGTATTGCTGCTTTTTCGTTTACTATTAGCGATGTAACAAGCGATGGTTTCGCAACAAAGGT
>JAKSCO010000052.1 GCA_022360575.1 Bacteroidales bacterium
CTTATAATAAGTTTTGTTATTGAGTAAATAGGATTTAATCTTTAGTAAATATGTATACTTGCTAAGTAAGACAAAACCTAGTTAAAGACTTTTGATAGCGAATGTTTTTGATTTTGATTTGAACATTTGCGAGAAGCTAAAAAGATTCTGTTTGCGGTGTTTTTATCCTTTATAGATATCGAAAAGATTCTGTTTGGATACTAGTGCCAGTGTAAACATCAAAAAAATATTCTGCTTGAGTATTTACATATACGAAAACTGACAAATTGTCGATGGAATCTAACTTGCATCTTTGTTAATAGTCAAAAATATTCCAATTTGGGTATTTACACATTTGTGAGAAGTCAAAAGATTCTATTTGGGGTGTTTTTATTTTTTATAGATATCAAAAAGATTCTGTTTGGATACCTACGTTAGTGTAAATATCAAAAAAATATTCTGTTTGAGTATTTACACATACGAAAACTGACAAATTGTCGATGGAATTCAACTTGCATCTTTGTTAATAGTCAAAAATATTCCAATTTGGGTATTTACACATTTGCGAGAAGCCAAAAATATTCTATTTGGGGTGTTTTTATTTTTTATAGATATCAAAAAGATTCTGTTTGGATACTTACGCTGGTGTAAACATCAAAAAAAGATCACCAGTAGAAATAATTACTAGTGATCTTTTTAAGTATTTTCTCCAAAATATCTTTGTTGCTTTTGGTTTATTGTGTGCTTGTTATGATGATTTTAACAGACACATACTTTAGTTAATTCTTACCAAAGTTTATTAGGATATTTTCCTTCTTGGGTGAGTTTGTTTATTTTTTCAACTACAACGGGTTTGTCTTCTTTATATGTAACTCCAAACCATTGATCGGTTGCTTCAAGAACCTTTACCGATGCGAGTTTATTATTTATTTGGTGACTTACAATATTAGGTATATAATATTCAGACTTAATATTCTCGGAGTTGTTTATAATAAATTCTTTAAATTCTTTTTCTAACTCAGGAAAAACATCAGGTGTAAATCCCCAAAAATTCATCGAAACAAAAGAATTTCCATTTAGTTCGATAGTTTCATCGGTATCTTTAGCAATAATTTTATCGTTTTCTTTTCCTATTTTGGTTATTTCTGTAATTTCTACTAAATCGTGGTTGTTATTAACTTGGCAAACACCTCTTGATACAGTTCCGTTTTCTGATAAAGTATTTTTTAGCAGATACCCAGCCATACAGTTTTTGCCTTTAAGGTTATCTTGTTGGCTTTTCATATAATCGGCTACTACTTTAAAAGCACTTTTACCATAAAAATCGTCGGCATTAATAACAACAAAAGGCTCGTTAATGATATCTTTAGCCATTAAAACAGCATGCCCTGTTCCCCATGGTTTAACACGATCAGTTGGGATAGTAGTTCCTGCTGGTACTTTATCTATTTCCTGAAAAACATATTCGACTTTTATTTTCTGACTATACTTGTCAAATAAAAGTTCCTTCATTTCTTTCTCTATGTCTTTTCGAATAATAAAAACTACTTTATTAAAACCTGCTTCTATTGCATCGTAAACCGAATAATCTATAATTGTTTCTCCGCTAGGGCCTACTTGATCTAATTGCTTTAAACCTCCATATCTGCTTCCCATTCCGGCGGCTAGTACTAATAATGTTAAATCCATATTTTAAATATTTAATTAGCTCTTAATTTATTAAATGATTTAAATAGGAAATAAGTTCCTATTATTGCTATTGTTAAAAGTATGAAACCATACAAAGTTTTTCCGTATACAAAATTTCCGATTGCAAATAAACTAGAATAAATAATAATACAACCAATAAATACTAATAAAATTTGTATTGGCATTTCCCACGATTTTCCAATATCTTCTTTATTAATGATCTCATTATCGGCTTTGGCTTCGTTTACAACTCTTTTCCATCCAGGGCCTCCGGGGCGGGTTAGTTTGTAAAAGTTTCGTAATACGGTTTTATCTTCTGGTTTTGTAAGTAAAGTTGTTACAATCCAAACAACAGATGTTGTTGTTACTGCTATTAAGAGTTTCATTGTAAAACCATCTAAAACGAGAGTCTTTACAGCATTGTCGTCGATAAAAAATACCAATACAATAGCAACAACAGTAGCTCCAATCATGGCAACTATTTCGGTCCATGCATTTACTCGCCACCAAAACCAACGTAATAAATAAATTGCTCCTGATCCAGCTCCTGACAAAAGTAATATGTCGAATGCCTGAGTGGCATCACTTAAAAAAGTAAGAGCCACTATAGCAGCTAAAATCATTAATATAGCTGTCGATAAGCGAGCCATTAAAACAAGTTCTTTTTCGCTGGCATTAGGTCGGGCAAATCGTTTGTAAAAATCATTAACAATATACGATGATCCCCAGTTAAGGTGAGTTCCAATAGTCGACATATAAGCAGCAATAAGCGATGCCACTACTAAGCCTAACCATCCGGGCTTTAGTTTCGATAACATAACCGGATATGCTATGTCATCTTTAAGGTAAGTAGGATCTATATCAGGGAATTGTGCTTTTATTGATGCTAAGTCGGGGTAAATAATAATAGATGCTAAGGCAACAATAATCCAAGGCCACGGACGCAATGCATAATGAGCAAAATTAAAAAACAAAGTAGCTCCAATTGCATTTTTTTCGTTTTTGGCAGCAAGCATTCGTTGTGCTATATAGCCTCCACCTCCGGGTTCGGCACCCGGATACCAAACACTCCACCATTGTACTGCAATCGGGATAATTAATAAAGGAATATATACCGAAGGATCCGAGAAATTAGGAATAAACTGTACTTTGTCGCCAAGTGTGTTAAGCATTCCTTGCATTCCGCCAATAGCTACAATTTCGGGTTGTTGCATAGCTACAATAGCAGCGTAAACAGCTCCTGCCATAGCTATAGTATATTGAAAAAAATCAGCCCAGATAACTCCTTTTAATCCCCCTAAACCCGAATATATAACTACAGTTACCGATGCAATTAATACGGTTGTTATTGGGTTTAATCCAAACATAATGGCTCCAATTTTTATTGCAGCTAATGTTACCGAGCCCATAATTAATACATTGAAAAATAATCCCAAGTATAAAGATCTGAATCCTCTGAGGAATGCTGCGGGTTTTCCTCCATATCTTTTTTCGTAAAATTCTAAATCAGTAAGTACATTTGAGCGTCGCCACAACTTAGCATAAATAAAAACAGTAACCATGCCGGTTATTAAAAATGCCCACCAAGCCCAGTTTTTGGCGACACCATCTTCGCGAACCATTCCTGTAACCAGATTAGGAGTGTCGGCCGAAAAAGTACAAGCTACCATAGAAACTCCTAAAAGCCACCATGGCATGCCTCGCCCTCCTAAAAAAAATTCAGAAGTGTTTTTGCCTGCTGTTTTTGATGCTATCCAACCAATAGAAAGTACTATTACAAAGAAGATAGAGATTATTATCCAATCAATTTTTTCTAATATCATGAGAGTAAATTTAAAATTTATGTTAAAGAAAGTATTTTATTTCGAACTGTAAGTAATTAATGAGATAATTTATTTTAATACATCAGATGTTGTTGTCTAACTCGAAGAATTTTTTGTTAAAGTTTACCAGATACAGTTTTTCTGCAGATCGTGTAAATGCAGTATATAACCAACGTAAATATTCGACATTCATCATTTCTTCAGTAAGATATCCATGGTCGATAAATACATTTTCCCATTGTCCTCCTTGTGCTTTATGACAAGTAATAGCATATGAAAATTTTACTTGAAGTGCATTGAAAAATTCATTGTTTTTTACCTTTTCGTATTGCATTTTTTTTGTTTTCAAACATTTGTAGTCTTCAAGTATGCTATAAAATAAATTTTTGTTATCGTCGCTACTTAGTGCTGCAGTATCTATATGGAGTGTATCTAAAAAAATCTTACAATCCAGTTCAATGTCATAATCAACAAAATTCAGAGTCACATCAGCAAATCTAAATCCGTATAATTCGTGATATTTTTTTATTTTAATAATTTCGGCAATATCTCCATTCGCAATAAAATCTATCTTATCATTATCTTCAAGCCAATAATAGTTATTCTTTACTATCATTAGAAAATCTCCTACCGAAATTTCTTCTTCACGCCATAAGATTTGACTTCTTATACCTTTATTGTATTGATTTGCTCTTTTATTTGAGCGTGTTATAATTATTGTATTCTCAAATCCCGATTTATCATACGAGTCATTAATTGTATCTATAAGCTCACTTCCCTTAATCTTCTGAATATCGCATTGATTTTGTATTCTTAGTTGAGGAAAAGAGGTGTCTCTCTCCGAAATTAAGTTTCGAATATGGGTAGCATTAGTCAAAATTCCAGATTCTTGAGTTTGCCTGACAACGTTTGTTAAAATGTTTTCGATTACATTAAGGTCAAAGCTTTCAAGTTCAATCTTATCTAAAGCAGGGCTTATATCGAGTCTTACCGGAGGTAACTGAGCTGTATCGCCAATTAGTATTAATTTGCAAGCTTTATCATTGTATACATATTTTATTAAATCGTCGAGTAACCTTCCAGAACCAAATATCGAACTGTCATTTAGTTGATTCGAGATCATAGAGGCTTCATCAACAATAAAGAATGTATTAGAATGTAAGTTAGTATCTAATATAAAAGTTCCGAAACCGTCTTTTGATGATTTTTGTCGATATATTTTCTTATGAATAGTAAATGCATTTTTCTTAGAGTAAGCTGCAAGCACTTTCGCAGCTCTTCCTGTAGGAGCCATTAATACTGACTTGATTTTTAACTTCCGGAAAGCTTTTATTAAAGCACTAATTACTGTTGTTTTGCCTGTGCCAGCATATCCTTTTATTAAAAATATCTGTTTTGAATTTTCATTCATAACAAAACTAGCCAGCATATCCATTAATTTGTCTTGATCTGTAGTAGGTTTATGTTTGAAATTATCAAGAATTATATTTTTAATATGATTAGCTAACATTTGAGTAAATAAAGTGTGATTAAAATTCTATTTTTAAAATTTTCTTATAAATTTGCAAGCAAACATATAAAATTAATTAGGCAAGATGAAAAAAATAATTCAAATCGTATTAGCAATTTTAATCGTTGTTTTAGGATATGCATTGTGGGAGAGCATCCAACAACCTATTCGATTTAAAAAAGAAAAAGATAAAAGACAAGAAGCTACTGTTAATCGCCTTAAGGATATCAGAAAAGCACAATTGGCATTTAAAGATGAGTATGGTAGATTTACAAGTAGTTTTGATACTTTAATCAATTTTATAAAAAACGATTCGATGAGACTAGTGAAAAGAATAGGAAGTATTCCTGATGATTTATTAGCTCAAGGTTGGACTGAAGAAATAGCATTGAAAGAAGGCTTGATTAAACGGGATACTATAAGATTTGCAATTAAAGATACTTTATTTCCTGATGGATTTAATGCTGATGTATTATGGAAAGTTCCATTTACCGAGAAAGATTCATTTCAAATGGCAGCAGCTGTTGTTAATGTATCAAAGCTAGATGTTAATGTTTTCGAAGCAAAAGTTCGTTATGATGTTCTTTTACATGGATTAGAGCGTCAAGAAATAGTTAACTTAAATGAGCGAATGAAAAATATAAACAACTTCCCGGGAGTAAAAGTTGGAGATATTGAAGAACCAAACAACAATGCAGGTAACTGGGAATAATGATAGCTTAATATGCAAAGCTTTGCTTTTACAGATGAGACTATAGATATAAATTCAACTCAATCATATAAATTGTCCATTCAGCTTAACCTGAATGGACTTTCTTTTTGTGTGTTTGATGTTGTGCGTAATAAATATATAGTTTTACAACACATACATATTGATCCAAATATTGATTTTACAGAATATTTAAATACAATAGAAAATATTTTAGATTCAGTTGATTTATTAAAATACTCGTATAAAAAAGTTAGATTAATTTGGTATTCAGGAAAAAGTACTCTTATTCCATCTAACTTATTTAACACTGAAAAACTAAAACAATACTTTGAATTTAATCAAGAGCTTGACGATTTAGATGAGATTCATTACACCGAGTTGAAATACGCAAATGCATATAGTGTATTTACAATGCCTAATCAGGTTGCTAATATTTTTGTGCGGAAGTATCCTCAAATAACATTTTTTAATCAACAAGCTTTAGCTATAGAAAATGCCTTATATAAATATAGTACTAACGATTATAAGGTTATTTTAAATGTAAACGAAGATACTTTTGATTTAATCATAATACAGAAAGGTTATTTAATTTTATATAATAATTTTATTTATACAAACGAAGTTGACATACTATATTATGTAATGTATAGCTTTGAGCAATTACAAATAGATTCAAGAACAATAGAAGTTATTTGTAGTGGGTATATAGCAAAAAATAGTAAGATGCATTTAAAATTAAATGAATTTATAAGAAACATTAAGTTTGATAAGTATATCGAAGATTATTCTTATAGTTATACTTTTAATAAGATACCTCAACATTATTTTACAAATCTTTTTAATTTACACCTTTGCGAATAGTTAGTGGAAAATATAAAGGAAGGATGATTCATCCTCCTAAAAACTTTAAAGCACGTCCGACAACCGACTTTGCTAAAGAGAACTTATTTAATATCTTAAATAATAATTTTGATTTTTCTGAATTAAAGGTTCTTGATTTATTCTCAGGGACAGGCAGTATTTCGTACGAATTTGCTTCGCGCGAAGCAATTTCTGTAGTATCTGTCGAAAGTAATTTTAGACATCATGCTTATATCAAAAAAACAATTCAGGATTTAGGCTTATCTCAGATTAAAGCGATCAAATCGGATGTTTTTAGGTATATAAAATCATGTAAAGATACTTTTGATATTGTTTTTGCTGATCCGCCGTACGATTTAAAAGATATTGAAACTATTCCTGATTGTGTTTTGGAGCAAGAAATTTTAAGTTCAAAAGGATGGTTAATTGTTGAACATGGAGATAAAACTAATTTTTCTAAACATCCCGCCTTTATTGAGCTAAGAAAATATGGCGGTGTAAATTTCAGTATATTTGATACTTGCAAAACGCGATAAAAAGAGTGTAATTTTATTGCACTTTTTTGCTTTGATATTTTGGATAAATAAAAAATAAGCATACTTTTGCAACGCAATTAAGCAAAACGGTTTGGTAGTTCAGTTGGTTAGAATACATGCCTGTCACGCATGGGGTCGCGAGTTCGAGTCTCGTCCAGACCGCAAAGGAAGCAAAAGAGCTTCTTTTTTATTAAAAAGTATTGAAGTTGAGTATAATGAATAAGAGGATTTATTATACATTTAAAAAAACGGTTTGGTAGTTCAGTTGGTTAGAATACATGCCTGTCACGCATGGGGTCGCGAGTTCGAGTCTCGTCCAGACCGCAAAAGAAGCAAAAGAGCTTCTTTTTTATTGAAAAGTATTGAAGTTTAGTATAATGAATAAGAGGATTTATTATACATTTAAAAAAACGGTTTGGTAGTTCAGTTGGTTAGAATACATGCCTGTCACGCATGGGGTCGCGAGTTC
>JAKSCO010000183.1 GCA_022360575.1 Bacteroidales bacterium
AACAAAAACCGAACGTTTGTTTTCAAACAACCGGTTGTTAGCATCTCAACTACCGGTTGTTCGTTTCGTAACTACCGGTAGTTTGAATCATAACTACCTGATAAAAATTTGTCAACTACCGGTAGTTTGTTTTCTTATGTACTGATAGAAATTTAATGATGTACTGGAGAAAAATTATTGATTAATTATTCGTACAAGTTTTTATACAAAATGAATTTTTCTTTCATTAAATCTATTTATACATTTAGCTTATGAGTAAACTCGATTAGTTTTTTTTAGAAAATACAGAAAATCATAGTTTTAATATAAACAAGCCGTTACAATCCTTCTTTATTTATAGTAAAACACCATTGATTAAAGGAAAATATGTGATATTTTTATTAATATTGCCATTCAAATTATAGCAAGTTATTAATCGACTAAATAAGATACATTAGTATAGTAGGGGGCATAGGCACATTGTAAGAAGTTCTTACAAAGACCTAAATTTTACAAACATTTTATTTCTGTATATATTAAAGTTAAACGCATAATTGCTCAGATATTATTTTGATATAAATAATACAAAGAGCTTATTTATTAATATAAATTATAAATCAAATTATTATGAGAAAAAAGTTAATAATTACATTAACCTTGTTGGCTACATGTTTTTCGTTTAGTTACGCACAAGTTTCTTTTGGAGTATCTCCAGGACTTAAGTTAAATTCTGCTTATTTTGGTTATAAAATTAAAGGAAAATTTGTTCCATTTATTGGGTTTCAATATTTGAATGCAAATTATACTCAAGAAGAAACAGGTGAAAAATGGGATAGAGAGTTAGAGAAAATTGTTTCGTATTCAGATAAGGATGTGTATTCTGGAAGTTTATATATTCCTAATATTGGATTAAAATATTTTGTAAAACAGAATAATAAAATACAAGCTTATCTTTCGTTATGTATGTCAAAGCCTTTTTTAAGTACTAGTATTAAATATAATGGCAAAAGAGATAAGGATGTAGAAAAGTACGTGGAAAGTATTAATATATGGGGAGGCGAATTTGGCTTTGGAGTAGAATACTTTTTTGATGAAAATTTCAGTTTAGGGGGCGAATTTGGGATTAGATATTTACATTTTAAAAGCTCGGAATCAGAAAAAGATGAAATAACAAACTATACTAATAATATTGAAAAAGAAGTAGACATAAAAACTACTTATAATTTAAATGTTAGCCCTACTTTTTCGAAAATTTCGCTAAATTATTATTTCTAATTTAAGAAAGAAGTATCTTGAATTTTGATGATATAAACTTTTAAAATATGAAATATAAGTTCAAGTGAATAACAAAAAGAACTATGCCTCTATAAATTTAAACCGACATTATTAGTCGGTTTTTTACTTATTAGCATGTTTATGTAATCTCGATAAAGATTCATACATGAAAATAGATGTTATTATTATAAGGCGGATTTGGAAATAGACAATCTATTTGAGTTTTGTAGTTAATTTCCATATATCATCATTCTACTACGCAAGTCATTTACTAAGTTAGTAAGATCTTCAGGTTCGTTGCCTTTTTCAAATTTTATTTCATGTGAGAAACTTGTTGTAACAATACCTAATATTTCAGCCCCAGAGCCATCACAATCAGGACAACCAATAACCTCTTCTAAGTTGCGGAAAACGATAAGATTTACTTTGTTTTTTAAATCAGCCAAGATATCAGATTTTATAATGGTTGTTTTTGTTACAACCGAATCTACAGAAAAACTTAAAGTATCTTTAGTTATTTTTATACCTATGCTCGAAAACCCATTACTTGTCGAATACAATTGTCCGTAGCTGATTCCTAAAATATCAGTATTAGTCATAAAATCATCTGTTGATTCTTTCTTACACGAGATAGCCAATATTGATAGTAATAATAAAATAGATATTCGCTTAAGCATTGTTTTAAATTATAGATTAATTTCATTACAATGATGTTAAAGCTGCTTTTATGGTTGCGTGAATTATTTCAAAGATACTTTTCTCTTTCAATATAATACCAAAAGAACATCAAAATGAGTGATAAAAACGTTTTTATCTCTTTTTGCTGACGATATTTAAAAGAAGACAAGGAATCGGGGCAGGTTATTAAATTCTCATGGCGATATTTTTTACTAAGATATGGAAAAGAGATAAATCGAGAATTATTATAAAGCGCAACTATTCAAAATATTTTAAATAGTTGCCTGTCGTATATCTTATTCAGATACTAATTAATATTATCAACTTCTTCAATTTCTATTCGGACAATTTTATATCCTCTTAAAGCTTCTTTTGCTCCAAAAATTACCCCAACCAAAACAGTAAGCATGCCGATTAAAAAAAATGTCAAGCTTGTTGCTTCAATCTTCTCTGATTGCGTACATATATTCATTCCTATAAATAATGATGATACAATAAAACAAGCTACAGCAATCGAATATGCAAATACTGCATTTCGTACCATTACAACTCGTTCGTTTAATCTATTAATCTGTACTTTAATTAAACTTTCTCGTTTAAAATCTTCATCGATTTTATTCTTAAGATGATGAATTTGTCGTTTTTCATCATTTAGTAAGCGAATGCGATTTACTACAATAGAATATTTATTATTCATTCCGAGAATTAACAGCCCGCAAGCAGAAATCATTAAGCCCGGAGCCAACATGGCTTGTATTACTTTTACTATAGTATATTCCATAAGATTTTTTATTTTAGATGACACTACAAAAAAACATACAAAATCTAAAAAAACCTCAGTTACTCGTATGTTCGAAGAAATAAAAAAAGAACTTATTAAACATATTTTTATTGAAAATTCTTATTAATCTATAACAATAATTCTTGCTAAGATGTTAAATTTGAAACTTACTTAAAAAAATCTACGAATACATTTTCTGAAGAAATCGAATTGAATGATTTTAGAAAGGTCTTTTATAACTTTAGAAAAACCTAGAATTTATGAACCTAAATTTTAAACTAAAAATAAGAATAATGGATACAACAAAAAATAGTAGTAGAAGTTTAATAGGATTTATTTTAATCCTGTTTGGGATTATATTTGCTGTTGAAGCTCTAGATTTATTTCCCAGAAGAATAATGCGTTATATTTTTAAATGGGAAATGATATTAATTGTATTAGGATTAATATTTTTATTTTCGAAACAGAATAAAACAACAGGATTAATCTTATTTTTTATTGGATTAATCTTTTGGCTTCCCGATTTTTATTTTTTCCCTTATCCTTTGCATCGATTTGTTTGGCCCGGTATACTTATAATCTTGGGTATAGTAATTATCTTCAGATCAACATCAAGCAATCAAGTAGAAATGGATACAAATACAAGCGAATACATTGATAATACTGCAATATTCGGGAATGACGAAAAAATAATTAACACCCGTAATTTTAAAGGAGGTAAAATCACAACAATTTTTGGAAATTCAAAAATTGATTTAAGATCAGCTCAATTATCGCCAGGGCAGAATGTAATTGATGTTTTTTGCGTTTTCGGAAAAACTTCGATAATTCTTCCCGAAAACTGGAATGTTCGACAAGATGTAGTTTCTATTTTCGGAAGTTTTTCTCAAAAAAATAAATTCCAACCATCATCAATAACAATGGATGTAGGGAAGGAATTAATTATAAAAGGATTCACACTATTTGGTAGTGGAGAGATTCATAAATAATTACAGCAAATATTTTTAATAAATTATTAACGGGATTATTTTAGAACGAATTTTAAAGAGCTTGAAAAACTTCAGGCTCTTTTCTTTTCGAATATTTCAAGATTTTTAATTTCTCCATTATCAATTTCGAAACGCACAGCTGTTTGTACCTGATGAAACCCCGATCTACCTGAAGCTCCTGGATTAATATGAAGTAATTCATTTTTTTTGTCATAAATAATCTTCAGTATATGAGAATGTCCTGATATAAATAATTGAGGTTTTAATTTACTAATAGCATTTCTCATACTCTTCTCGTATTTTCCGGGATAACCTCCAATATGAGTCATCAGAACAGAGAGATTTTCGCATGTAAAATGTTGTACTTGAGGATACGCTGCTCTTACTTCGTGTCCATCAATATTTCCAAACACAGCACGCAAAGGTTTTATCGAAGCTATTTTATCGGCAGTTTCTAAATTTCCAATATCTCCAGCATGCCATATTTCATCACAATCTTTAAAAAATTTAATTATTTTTGTATCAATAAAACCATGGGTGTCGGATAATAGACCAATTTTTTTCATTTACTTTACACTTATAACGGATTATTTTTAACGCTACAAATATATATGCATTTATTTTATACACCAGACATTGCAGCTAAATCTTATACATTAAACGAACAAGAATCAAAACATTGTATTCGTGCTTTGCGCTTAAATTTAGGAGATAATATTTGCTTAATAGATGGAGTAGGAGGTTTTTATACTGCAACAATAGTTGATCCAAATCCTAAAAGATGTGAAATTGAGATTTTAGATGTAAAGAAAGAATACAACAAACGAAATTTCTATTTACATATAGCAATTGCTCCGACAAAAAATATTGATCGTTTTGAATGGTTTCTCGAAAAAGCAGCAGAAATAGGAATTGACGAAATTACACCTATTTTGTGTGAACGCTCTGAACGAAAAATAATAAAACCCGAACGATTAGATAAAATACTGATATCAGCAATAAAACAATCAATTAAAGCTTACAAACCCAAACTTAATGGTTTAACCAAATATTCCGAATTTATTTCTAAAAATTTTCAATCAGATAGATTTATAGCTCACTGCGAAAATAATAAGAAAGAATTGTTTAAGGATGTATATAAAGCAAATACGAATGCTCTAATATTAATAGGCCCCGAGGGTGATTTTAGTCAAGAAGAAATAAACTTGGCAAAAGCAAATAAATATCGCGAAATAAGTTTGGGTAATAGTCGATTAAGAACAGAAACAGCAGGTGTCGTAGCTTGTCACTCTATCAATTTTATAAACGAGTTATCATAAAAATTATATTATAATGGCACAGGTAATTATTGAGAATCATCAAGATTTTGAAAATTTTTTAGGAAAAGAGATAGGAGTTAGCGATTATTTAGAAATAACTCAAGATCAGATTAATCAATTTGCTGAATCGACAATAGATCATCAGTGGATACATACTGATCCGGAAAAAGCAAAAAAAGAATCTCCATTTGGAGCAACTATAGCTCATGGATACTTAACTGTTTCTTTACTTAAGTATTTCTGGGATGATGTAGTAGAAGTAAGAAATGTTAAGTCAATAATAAATTATGGTATTGATAAATTTAAGTTTGGCGAAGCTGTTGTTGTTGGAAGTAAAGTTAGAGTTCGAATATTCTTACATTCAGCAAACAATTTAAGAGGTATTTCTAAAATACAGCTTAAAGTAAAAATGGAAATTGAAAATAAACCCAAACCAGCTTACGAAGGTTTAATAACTTTCCTTTATCATTTTAATTAAACTGTCTTTATTTTTAATTTAATATATGAAATATCCGAAGAGTTGGCTTTTGCTAAATTTCGGATATTTTTTTATGGTATATATCCATTATAACTTGATAAAATTTATTCTGATTAATTTTGAATATAGCAAAACAAAAAAACAATGCCATTTTTACGATTTGCATTAAAATATTCTACTAATTCACAGAATATCCATCATAAAAAATATCTATCATTTTGTTTGATTAATTTTTATTCTATTTTTACGATATCTTAAAAATTTACTTATAAATTAATTTCAAAAAAACTTACCATGGCAAAAAGGACAATAGTAAAAATGCCCGGAGATGGAATCGGGAAAGTAGTTTTAGATGAAACAATACGTGTATTAGAAGCTGCTGGATTTGATGCTAATTATGTTGAAGGTGATATAGGATGGGAATTTTGGTGTAAAGAAGGAAACCCACTACCACAACGTACTATAGATCTTATTGAAAAACATAAAATAGGTTTATTTGGAGCAATAACATCAAAACCTAAAGATGAAGCAGCTAATGAACTTGTTCCCGAATTACAAAATAAAGGTTTGGTATACTCAAGTCCAATTGTAGGTTTGCGACAACACTTTGGATTGGATATATGTATGCGACCTTGTAGATCATACAAAGGGAATCCATTAAATTTTATACGAAGAGGAACTAAAGATACTATTGAAGAACCTAAGGTTGATGCAGTTATTTTTCGCCAAAATACAGAAGGATTATACGGAGGTGTTGAGTGGAGTAACCCTTCAGATAATGTTTATGAAGCATTAATGACTCATCCTAAATTTGTTAAAAATTTTGGAAATACTCCTCGCGAAGAAATATCTGTTTCTACTCGTATTTTCACAAAAAAATATACAGAAAGAATTTTACGAGCAGCATTTTCACACGCTAAAGAAAATGGTTATAGTAATGTAACTGTTTGTGAAAAACCAAATGTTATCAGAGAAACATCTGGTATGATGTATAAAATGGCACAAAAAATTCAGAAAGAAGATTATCCTGAAATAGATCTTTGGAATACCAATATTGATGCTCAAATGATGTGGTTAACAAAAAATCCTGAGAATTATGGAGTAATCGTTGCAGGTAATATGTTTGGAGATATTGTATCTGATGGGTTTGCTGGTTTAATAGGAGGCTTAGGTTTTGCTTCAAGTGCGCAAATGAATCCAGAATCAGGAATAGCTGTTTTTGAGCCAACACATGGCTCTGCTCCTAAATATGCTGATTACGATGTATCTATTGTTAACCCTATTGCAATGATAGAGTCTGCATGTGCTATGCTTGATTTTGTAGAAGAAAAACAAATGGCAAGTAAGATTAGAAAAGCTACAGCTGAAGTTATAGCTGAAGGGAAAGTACGCACTTATGATATGATGAAAATGTCTGGTCATCCGGATGTTGTAAAAAGGGGAGCTGCTTCAACTCAAGAAATGGCTGATGCTATTATTTCAAAATTATCTTAATCTTCTATTACTAAAGATATTGAAATTAAATACCCTAATTATATGAATACAAAAGTATTAGAATTATGGCCTGAGTTAGAATGGATTCAGGACGAAACCCTAAAAGGACAAACAGCCAAGACATGGGAATTGGCCCTTGAACGAAGCGTTTTGACAGCAACAGATTTACAAACAATTCCCTTCACATTATTAGTTCCAACAAAAGTTACTTTTATGGCTCATAAACGAGCGGTTGTTCATATTGCTCGCGATGCAGGCATAAAGTGTAATGAGTTTTTTACGGATGATTTGCCTGTAAATATGGATGTTGTAATTGCTGGGGCAATATTAGCTGATGTAGGTAAATTGTTAGAATATGAAATGGTAGATGGAAAAGCTGTTCAAGGAAATTATGGGAAATATTTACGTCATCCTTTTTCGGGAGTATCTTTAGCTGAAGAATGTAATGTTCCGGCAGAGGTTTGTCATATAATAGCAACACATGCTGGTGAAGGGGATATGGTAAAGCGCACAACAGAAGCATATTTAGTTCATCATGCTGATTTTATGACTTTTCTTCCCTTTAAAAGTAGATTACAACTTTAACCAAATAATAAAATTTAAGAATGCATCCGTTCTTTTAAAAGAACGGATGTTTTTTTATAGAACAAAATTCTGTTTTACTTTATTTTCTGAAATAACAAATGAACTATTAAACTGAGAAATATTACCTATAACAGAAAATTTATTTGTAATAAAATCGTGAAAATCGTCCATATCTTGACAATATATTTTTAACAAGAAATCAGAACTTCCAGAAACATAATACGATTCCATAACTTCAGGAATTTCATCCATTTTCGATTCAAACTCTCTTATAGCGTCTTTTGTATGTTTGGTTAATGATACTGAAATATAAACAATTAATTTTTTCCCAATCATTCTAGGCTCCACTAATGTAATATATTGCTTTATATATCCATTCTTCTCAAGTTTCTTTATTCTTTCATGAATTGGAGTTGTCGATAAATGTAATTTCTCCGATAACTCTCTAATTGTAATTCTACTATTGACCTGTAGAATATTTAATAATTTTCTATCAATTTCATCCAACGCTTTCATCTCTCTCAAAATTTTAAATTAAAGAAACATACAGTTTGCTTCACATACTATTAATTCAAATAAATAATAACATGATTCAAACATATTTCACATTAAAAAGTTTGCAATAATAGAAAAATTAATGAGTAAAAAGTATTAAAAATGTAATTAATTACTTTTTTGGGGTAAAATTTATTTCTAAATAAAGACCAATAAATCAATTCGTAGAATGGTTTTTTAAAAAACTTTAAGCTGTATTCCTTGATATTATTGAATTTCTGCGATTATTGTAGTGCTTTTTATAAAACAATTGTCAAACCTATTTTAGGACGAATCAAATTGAAAAAGAAAGACAATTAATAGGAAGTATTTTTAAAGTTAATCACTTTTAATAAGACTCCTAATACGTTCAATCTGCATTTGTTTGTTTACTTCTCTTAAATTTTTTCCTGTTTTTGTAAAAAATTGATGATTTGATAGAAATTTAACTTGAAGTCTATTCCACTCATTTAAATCTCCTATCTTATCTTGTTCTTTTAATTCGCGATAAAGAGTATTTGAAACAGGAATAAAATCACTACGTCCTAGGTAGTCTAGATCAGAATCGCACATAATGCTTTCAAGAAGATTTTTCGGATTAGGAGGTAATTTTGTCGCCATTATTAATTCACAAATTCTATCAATTTGTTCTTGTGTATAATTGTATATAGGCAAATATTCTCGTGCTAATTTAGTTCCATTATATTCGTGTTCGTCATACCCTATTATATGCCCTGCATCATGAAACAAGGCTGCTGTTTTTAATAAAAGGATTGATTCGTCATCAACTCCTTCTCCATAGCCTATTAATTCAGCCTGATTAATAACATCTATAGTATGTTTAAAATTGTGGTAATATAAATTTGATGGTAGTTCTTTTTCTAGTTTATCTAAAATGATTTCTTGTAAATCAGTAAATTGACGTAAAAGATATTTATTTAAAAAAATATGATTGGCTGTTTTTCCTATTTTTCGGTCTTTAGAATATGCAGGTTTTATTCTTTTTAGAAAATACATCTCCAAGTTGCCTTGATATTTTACTGGGATTTTTCCACTATACTCGCAAACAAAATACTGTTTAACAAGCTCATATGTCATAATAGAAATGTTAATTTGATTAACTTCACCTGCTGATGCTATACGAGTTGCAATATTTACAGTATCTCCTTTAAGTTCGTATGATATTTTTTTCCTTCCCGAAAAAGTTGCAGTTACAGCTCCTGTGTGAATACCCATTTTTAAATCCCAAAATTGTTTATTCTGACTTTCGTATTCGGTTTTTAACTGATATAAATAATCCTGCATTTCAAGAGCTGCTAGAACAACATCGATAGGATTGGTTATATTTTTTTGAGGAACACCACCAGCACACATATATGCATCTCCAATGGTTTTTATTTTTTCTATCTTATATTTTTTAGTAATTGAATTAAAATGAAATATTATTTGATCTAACTCATCAATAATATCAGATGTACCCGTTTGTTCTGCTATTTTCTTTAATCCTTGTATATCTGCATAAAGAACAGTTGTCATTTCAAATCTTTTAGTTTTATTTATAAACGCACGATTAGCATCTTTTGGTATAAGTTCTGAAGGTAAAGATGAAATTATGCTTTCAAGTTTTTCGTTTTCCTTTTGTAGCTTAGTGTTGAGATCGTTAATATCTTTTAATTGATTTGTTAAATCTTTATTTTCTTTTAATAAATCTGCGATCCTAAAAACGAGTTTTTGTTCCTGCTCTTTAGTCATTTTGGCTTTATCTGAGAAATTTGATTCAAATTAAATAAAATAATTTAATAATTAAAATCAAAAAAACACGTTGGCATTGCCTAAATCTTATTCATTTTTTGAAATAACTTTTGATATTGTCTTATTTCCAGATTTTAATTGTATTACATATAATCCATTGGGGAGATTATCCAAGTCAGAAGATTTAATATTAAATCTATTTTCTAAATTCTTACCCGCATTGTATTCTTTAGAAAATATCTTTCTTCCAGAAAGGTTAAAAATTTCGACATAAAGTTTTTGATTTGTATTGCATTCAATGTTAATAAATTCGGTAAATGGATTCGGGTATATTTTAAAATTAATATACTCGTTCCAATAGCTAGTATTTCTATCTACAATACTGTTGTCAAGGGTAAAATCAACAATTTGTATATTCCCATCATTAACAACAACATTTTCAATTGTATCAGATATAAAACCCGGAGCTAATGCAACAATAGAATATGTTCCAGCTTTTATTAATCGATGATAATTACCAACGTCAGGATCTGTAAATACCATTGAGCTATCAGAAGCAATATCATGATTTAAAATTTTTATACAAGCTTTAATTGGATTTGAGTTTTTGTCTTTGACAATTCCTCTAATTCCATATAAACTTTCATTAATAAGATTTAGCAATGAATGCTTATTGTAATTCCAATAATTTTCAAATTGATTTGTATTTAATTTTTTTTCTACAGAAAGTTCGATTGTAATTTCTCTACAATGATGCCAATAATTCATATAATCTTGCCGACCTCCAGTAATAATGTACCAGTCTCCTCCATTTGTTATTCCTTCGTTATAAAGAGCTGTCATATAGCTTGGGTTTACTTGCCTAGCTGTTTGCACATATTGACTTGATATATATTTAAACCATTCAGAATCGGGGTGTGGATGATAATCATATTGATTTCCAGTCCAAGTATCCCAAGGATAATTAATAACTTCAGTTCCTCCATGAAAATTTGCAGCTAAAACAAAATTGTGATTGTAAGCAAATGTCATCATTGCTTGTGTTTCTAACTGATATGGAGTATTTGCTCCTATACGAGGGTCTGGAAAGTCTCGATTTAAATCAGTGAATCCATTATAACGAATAGCATTAGCAACTGTATGATTCCCTCCATAATAGGTTCCATCAGGGTTAGCATTAGGATTTATGTAAATTTCAGTATTATTAATAAGATTTGTTATATAAGTATCATTATTATAACTAACCAATAAAGAATCTATTAATCGTAGCATAATTATAAAGCCAGCCGTTTCATCTCCGTGCATTGTGCTTGTATAAAAAACTTCAGGCTCATTTTCTTCGTTATCTATATTATCAGAAATTTTTAATACATACAATTTTCGATTATTTTGTGTAGTTCCTATTGAATCTAGCTTACATATTAAAGGGTAGTTCAATTCAAAGTTTTTCATTAATTTCCGATAAACTTCGTAAGTAGGATATTTATCCCAATTACTCATTTCAGCAACAGTTGTTGCCATATTATAGGGTTTTAATCTACTTTTTATAAAAATAACTTCATATCCAAGTTTCTTAAAAGAAGAAAATTCATCGGGTGTTGCATATGCATAAACAATAGAATCTTTTACATTATCAATTGAAATTAATTGACTTATCTTTGTTAGTTCTGATTTATCATTAATTTTGAATTTAAAATAATCACATTTAAAATTCTGAGCAAAAATATTTAATGATAAAAGAAAAGCTATAACTACTAGGAATATTTTTTGCATGTCAAAACAGTTTTAATATTTATAATAAAGATACAAAAAAGAGAGGTTGAATACATTCAACTTCTCTTTTTGTTTAGTTATTTTTTTATTTATAGGCCTGTAATTATTTCACCACGAGCCGCATGGAGTGTTTGTTATCTGAGGTTGTAATGTGTACAATATATATCCCTTTATTTTTTAATTCAACGTTATATATTTTTTTTCCTAGTTTTACTTCTATTTTCGAAATTAATATTCCATTAATAGAATAAATTTCAATTTTTGTGTTTTGATCTATTTTTTTTATTTCAGATAAATCAATCTTAAACTTACCACTAGTTGGATTTGGATAAATTTTTGTATTGATATTATTTATTGTTGATGTTGAATTGTATTTGCCTTCACTTAGGTAAACTGAGAATTTCCCAGAAGCACCGCCACCGCTTCCGTCTACTTGTAACCAATATTTTTTACCATCAGTAAATGAAGAAAACCCAAGAATTTTAGCTTCAGAGTCTTTGCTTGTAAAATCATCATTTGCAGCAATTAATTTATATTGATTTTTATTTCCACTCAGTAAATCTTCGCAGTTTTCTGCATCATATATTGCAATTTGATTATCGAGACCTCTGGTTGCAATGTTTAAATCTTTGCTTCCGGCAACGAAGGTAAACCAAACACTGTTTTGTAGCCCCCCTTCGTCACACCACTTAAGAGGTGATACACAGTCGGTAGTAGGAGGGAATGGTTCATTTTCTTCTACTGATGCATCAATATTTGTAAAAGGATCATAAACCTTACCAATTTCTAATTTTATAGCGTTACAAACATCGTCATTTTCTGGTCTAACTTTTAAAATAATCATAACATAATCTCTTCCTTGACATCTACCAATGTTACCTGTAACATATAACTTGGTATTTTGCTTTATTGCCACATCAATTTTATTATTATGATTCGTTTTTATAATGCTTTGGGGTTCCCATATATATGTTTCAGCTCCATCAGCAATTAAAGTTTTTATTTCATCTTCGAGTAGATATATGGTATCATTAGCTAGTATCGATATATCTATGTTATCTTTAACTTTTATATAATTATAGATTGTAGCTGTATCAACCTTATTGTTGTTGTCTGTTACAATTAATTTAATAGTTTTAAACCCAGGGGAAGTATAGCTTACTTCGTGAGGTCCTTTTCCTGTGGTATTATCAGCAATGGCATCTTTACCAAAAATCCATTTGTAAGAATTAATAGTTCCTTTTGAGTTATCTGAAAATAAAATTTTCTCTTTTGGACAAATAGAAGTGTAGTTTGCACTAAAAGATGCTTTTGTTCGTATTCTATTTCCATACACACGAATACATAAATCACATTTTTTATCAGAATTATTACCTATGGTTTCCCATTCTTTACTATCAGAACTTACCCAGCACATATTTGATTTAATTACAGGGATAGCATATCCATCAATGGTTTTCTCTATAGGTATTGGGTAAAGATAATTAGGTGTATGATATTTTATTTTTACATAAAATTCGCCTGAAGTTTTAAACGGAATACCAAAAGTATGGTATCCTGGGTAATCTGCATACAAATTATATACTTTAGCAATAGTATCTGATAACAGGTTATTATTTTTGATTTTAAAAACTTCAATATCTATAAAAGAGTTTGATTCATTTATATAAGTTCCTATTTTAGTAAAATTAAATTCTTCGTTTACGTTATATTTAATTAAAGCATACGCCTCATTTTTTCTAAAACCTAATGAAGATGTTTTTCCTAATTTATCAATACTCAATAAAGTATCAATGTCTTTAGTTTCTTTTCGAGAGGGATAAACAACAGCATTAGCCATAGCATGGACATCGTTATATGACATGTAAAAATAACCATTATCTCCCCAATAATTACCCCAGCTATTTTTTATTATCCAAGCTCCAGTGCCTCCTGCTGTTGGTTTGTTATCGTCCCAACCAACAAGTAATACTGCATGATTTGCTTTCTTTTTTCCATTGTAATAATATGTATTATCAGGCTTTCTTAAATAAGTGTTAGATTGATCAGTATAATAGGATACAGCTATAGCTCCGTAATTCATAAGGTATTCTTTTATAACATTTGAATTCTTTGGCAGAAATCTTGATTCTGTTACATAAAATTGTGGTTTAATATTATTAACAGTACAACCTGTCTTTTTAGGATCATAAAAATCTTGATTTTCTCTAAGCGGACCTTTTAGTCCTGTTAAATAAGCCATTGCCATAGATTGATTTCCTCCTTCAGTCCATTGAAAACCATGGCATGTTGCTAAATTCATTTCAGAAAGATCAGTTGTTCCTATCCCAAGAACCAGATTTCTTGATTCGATGGCACCCATTGCAGAAAAAGTCCAACAATGTCCTGCTGAACCTTGGTTCTTGACTGATGTTACTAAACCTTTTTTAACTAGACTAAATTCTTTAGGATAACTTTTTGTTGATTTTTTCAGCTTATTGCTTTTTGAAAACACATAAGACTCTGGAGGAGGAATATACCCCATTTTAGTTTTTCCTTTGTTTTTAATGTATTCTACAAATTCGGAGCTCAATGGAGCTTCTTGTAATTCTTGTGATACAACATTACTCTTTGCTAATATTAATATACAAGCAAGCAAGGTTAATTTTAAA
>JAKSCO010000114.1 GCA_022360575.1 Bacteroidales bacterium
GTACGTATCCATTTCAATAATTTAATGATCTGTTTCGGTAAATAACCCAAACGGATAGGTTACTTGACGTATATTTTGGGGTTCGAAACATATACAGATAGGTTGTTGGACGTATATATTTAGGTTCTTGACGTATCCAGATAGGTTACCTGACGTATAATTATAGGTTGGTGTACGTATCCATTTCTATAATTTAATAATCAGCTTCTATAATTTAGAGATGCATTTCGATAAATAACCCAAACAGATCGTAAATAAAGCTGACCTGTTTGATTGCTTGCCTATATTTCGGATTACTTAACCTAAAATTTAGAGTAGTTTACTCGGAGATATTATTAATTTAATAGTGTTATTTAGGTATAAATAGCATTTCTAGTTGTTAGGTGTTGTAGGTTTCGATTTTGTGAAAAATTGTTTTAGATCGGTTTGTTTGTTTTCGTAACCAACGGCCGATGTTCCTGCCTTATAATTTGTATAAGCATAATCGTCTAAGGCTGCCTGATAGCAATCGTAATCGTGTAAGATTTTAGCATTTTCTAAACCATCAAGTAGGTTTTTTATTTGCGAAATACACGATTCGAGTATATTGCGAGAATTGTAATCGTTATTAAACTCGGCCCAATCTACATCAGGACTCCTTAGCAGACTTTGATTTTGAGAATAATCAAAAACTTTATTTACAAACAATTTATTTTGTTCGTTAATACTACCATACCTTCTTCGTTCGGGTCCACTCAAATTAATAATTGTACCCGTAAGGCTCGTTTCTAAGTTATTGATCGCTGTTTTTATTTCTTCTTCTTGTTTGTCAGAGATATGAGCTTTGATAAAATTTCTTAGAGCATTCATTTAAATTATAGTTTTAGGTTAAACAACTAGGTTTAAAAATTCGATTAATAAAAAGTGAGTTCGTAATTTACCGAAAATAAATTAAACTAAAAGGAACATGCCATTTTTTAATAGATATGTGGTTTCTGTTAAAACGACTTGCTATGACAATTTGCAAAAGTTAGCGGATAGCTTCTTCAAAATTTTTCATAAAAACAATATTGGTGCTTTTAGGGGTTGTATATTCGGGCTGTTAATTTTATTTGAGAATGTTAGAATTTTCTCATGAAAACCTTTAAATTCGCGACTTTCAAAGCTATAAACTTTAAATAAAAAACACACATAACAGAGTACTCTTATGTTCAATAGGATGTAATTATCCTACAACTTTCTACATAATAGAGTAGTTTAATTTTTTAATATTAAAAAATATCATTATGAAAAAAACAAAAAATTACTGCTTTCATTTTCTTTTAATTGTTTTCATATTTATTTCTTGTGAGAAAAACTCAATTGAAAAAAAACAGAACTGTCTTATTCCGTTAAAGGTAGGGAACAAATGGATATATCAAGAAATTAAGGAATATTCTAAGAGAATTGATACTATTACCCTATCTGTTACTTCAAAGATAGAAATAAATGGATACGAAGGCTTTATTTTTGATGATGGATACGACTCCGATATACATTTTTTATGTAAAAACAATAAGGAAGGAGATTTTATCTGTATTGGAGGTTACTCAAATGTAGATACGCTAATAGTAAATTCTGTTGGTTTTAAGTATAATGTAAAAAAAGGTGATTCGTGGGGTCATAATTCGGCTATTTTAGATTTTGAAAGTGAAACTTTCGAAAAAAGAACTTTCGAAATAAAGTGTATAGCGCATGATACACTTATTGAAATTGCAAATAAAAAATATAAATGTAAATTATACGAAAAATCCCCAAATAAGGGCAAAGATATTTTTCGCCATTTTATATCGGATAATATAGGTGAAATCAAACAGGAACACTATGAATTAGGTAAGCTATTTGCGTGCCGAGAACTAATTGATTACAAATTGAATTAAAAGCAGTTCCTAAATGGAATTCTTTTTATAGATAAGAAGCCAGTAAATGTTCGATTTCTTTTTCCGATTATTTTTTTAACAAACTAATAATTTGTTATTTCAGAATATTAACTAAAATAATACCATACACAAATGTTTAAATTAAATTATTTCATATTAGTAATTATACTTTTAATAACAATATCATGTAAAGATGATTACGAACCAACAGTTTTAAGAGGAACTGTAAGAGACTTTTATCACAATAAACCAATTTCGAATATTTCATTGCGAATATGTGAAAGACCCAATCCTAGGGATATTGCAATAGGAGACCTTTTTCATCCATATGATTCTTTAGGATTTGTTAAAAAAATAAAAGTTGATAATCAAGGTAATTTTGAATGTGTTATAGATAATCTACAAGATTATGGAGAATGTTTAATTGCTTATAACGATTATGAAAAACTATCCGATTCTTGTTTTAAAATTACTAAAGAGAAAGAAAATTTTTTTGATATAAAATTGAAATATTACAATGAGCTTAAATTGAAATTGAAAACCGATAGATTAATAGATAGTATAAGGCTTATTGTTGATGATGGTTATTTATATACTCAAAATGCCCGAAATACATATACGCCATGGAAAAAATTAATATTTTCAAAAAATTTTGATAAAGACATACATGTAAAATCAGTTCCAGATTGCTGGTACCGTATTACTTTGATCTATAAAACGAATACTCGGTGGAATCGCATTCCTGATATCCATAAGTATGTCACTAATACAGATACTACTGAATTAGTAATTGAGTGGTAGATATTTTGTCGCATAAAGCTTAAACTATAAAAAACCTCCCAAACGCAAGCATTTTTCCTTAGGTTCTACTTAGCAGATAGCTTTTATAAAAATTAAATATGTTGTAGTCAATTTATTAAAACCTCCTAAATATTGTAAAATTTGGAGATTTTGCAAATGCACTCTAAAACTCAATTTGAATTTTTAAAGGAAAGTAACTGCTACGTAATGAAGATAGTTTTGTTGCATGAAATACAAAGATTCGAAAGGAAACAATATCGAAAATGTCTCAGATTGGCATAAGTTTCTATTTGCTGAGAGCAAAAAAGAAAAGCATTGAAAAAAAGGACGAAGTGCTTATGAAATTGCGAATTTCTTATTAAACCAGAATGGAGAAGAAATTTTAACTATTCGCGTAATCACTACAACAATTCGTATAGTAGAAGATATCTTTTAAGACAGCAGAAACTACTGTCTTAAAATTTTTTCTATTTTCTTTCCTTTAGCTAGTTCGTCAATTAGCTTATCTAAATATCGAATTTTTTGCATGAGTTCATCTTCAATTTCTTCGACACGATAGCCACAAATTACACCTGTTATTTTAGATACATTAGGATTAATTTGTGGAGCTTGTTTAAAAAAGGTTTCAAAATCAATTTTGGTATCAATTTGTTGTTGTAATTTTTTTTGATCGTATCCTGTTAGCCAACAAATAATAATATCTACCTCACCTTTGGTTCGTCCTTTTTTCTCGGCCTTATTTATATAGTAAGGATAAACACTAGCAAATGACATTTTAAATATTTTCGAGTTATTCATGATAATTAAATAATAGTATATATTCTGTTTGATAAATATATTTAAAAAAACTATTCGAATTAATATATACTACATCACATTATAGATATATGTTTTTGCTTTTTATTTAAAGATTAGAAATAAAAAAAGCTGCCTAAAGGTTTAGACAGCTCTACTATTAATTTAAGTACCCTAGTTCTAGTAGAGATTAAAAATTTCATTTAGTAATTCACAGTTCATATCAAATAAACAAGAAAACAAACCGATCTCTTGCTCAAGTCCTTTGTGTAATATAGCTACCGAAAATTCAATACTGGGACTTTGAACATCTTTATGATTTATATGAACAGATATAGCATTTAATTGCAGCTCGATATTGTTGATTTGTGTGTGAGGAGGAAACTCATTTCTTAACTGATTAATGTCTTTACCCTCAAAAATGTCAGCTAATAAACCTCGAATACTGGTAACAGTAATATCTATCAGCTCTCCTTTGGTTTTATTTTTAAAGAAAATATCTTCTAATTCTTTAGATTGCATTTATTAAATTTTTAGTTTATTTAAACAAATCAACGAACATGCTAATTTAATAAAAATTATTTATTCGTACTTTAATGTATCAACCGGATTAACTAAAGATATTTTAATTGCTTGATATAATATAGTTAATAATGTTATTCCTAATAATATAATTGCTGCTATTATAAATATCCAAAAGTTTAGATCAATTTTATATGCATAATTATTAAGCCAGCTTTTTACTAAATAGAAAGCAATAGGCCATGCTATTAAGCACGAAAAAGCAACCAAATAAATAAATTGACGTGTTACCAGATTTACTAAGTTTATTACAGGAGCTCCTAATACTTTCCTAATACTTATTTCTTTGGTTCGTTGTACTACGATATAAGAAATGAGTCCGTATAAGCCTAAACAAGCTATAACAATTGCAATAAACGAAAAGAATAATATTAATTTAAAGGTATTGGTTTCGTTCTGATATAATACATTTATTTTATCGTTATAATATTGCATTTGTAATAAATACTCGGGATATACATTTTTCCACGCCTTTTTTATTTTTTGTTTTAACGAACTTGTCATTTTAGCCTTAAATGCTACAGTTACAAATAATCGATTGTAATATCCCATAGCTACAGCACCAATACCTTCTCTTAAGCTTGCAATATTAAAATTTTTGGTAACACCCACAATTTTTGCCGGAAAGCTTGCAATCTTGAGTCTTTCATCAATAGCATCACTTATTTTTTCAACTCCCATTTTGTTTACAAAAGTTTCGTTGACAACAAATTCAAAAATGCTATCTCCGGGTTGAAACTCTTTTAACCATCGACCTTCGATAATTTTCATCCCGAATATATTATTGTAGTTTTCATCAACAGGTTTTATCTCTACAGGTAGCCAATCGTCGGTATTTGGTACATTAAATTCAGAACTCATACCGCTAGTCGAAATAGGCCCTCCTAACGAACAAGTTACTTTTTCAATCTCAGGAATCTGCAACAACTCTTCTTTGAGTTTTGCATATCTCGAATTATCAATCATGGGTAAAGAGGCAATCCAAATATCTTCTTTCTGAAAGCCCATGTCTTTAGTATGAATAAATTTTATTTGCAAAGCAATAAAAATAGATGCTATAATTAAAACCTGAGTAATTACAAACTGAAATACTACTAATATATTTCGTAACGAGAATCCTTTTGTCGATTTTAACATTGTATTGCTCTTTAAAGTTTTTATGGGCGAAAAACGACTCAATACAAATGCTGGATATAATCCCGAAAAGGCTACAACAACAATTAATATAATTGATAAAAACAAGAATATATGCAAATTAGGATAAATAGATAGTTGTGTATTTAATTGAAAATATCGACTTATTTGAGGCCAAATAATTTCCGACATAATAACTGCTACGATTTCGGCAAACAAAACAAATAAAAATGTTTCGCTTAGATTTTGAAATATAAGCTTGCGCTTAGATGCTCCTAACACTTTACGAATGCCTATTTCTTTTGCTCGTTTAACAGTTTGTACAGTAGCCAGATTTACATAATTAATACATGCTATAATTAAAATAAACAACCCAATTAAGCTTAAAGCTATAATAAACCTAGGGTTTGCTATGTGCGATTTACGACTATCATACTTGTAATCGGGGTTTAAATGTATATCTGTAATATCTTGCAGTAAATACATTTTATCCTCATCGTTCGTGTCTGATATTTTATGTATGGTTTTATTAATCTGGTTTTGTATCTCGAGTTTATTTACTCCCTTGTTTAGCTTTAAATAACAATAGAATCCTCCAATATTAATGCTCCAACGATCAAAGTTGAAACCTACAAACTTATTGGTTAAGCTAGCCTCTGAAGCTATAAAGCTATATGGTAAATGCATATTGTAAGGAGCATCTTTTACTACACCCACAATTTCGAAATCGAGCTTGTTAATCATATTTATTACCTTACCCATAGGTGATTTATTTCCGAAATACTTACGAGCAATACTTTCTGTAATAAAAACTTTATTGGGCTCGTTTAACGAATTAATATCGCCTGCCACAAGCTCTATGTCAAATATGCTTGCTATATCGGCACTTGTAAATAAGATACTCGGCTCTTGATAAATTTTATCATCAATTGTTATCTGAAAATGATCGACACTATAAATAAAAACTGATTTTTCGACACCCGCTATATTTTCTTTTATTGTCCGTACAACCGGATAAGGTATTTCTACTTGCTTATGTATCCCGTCAGGTTCTTTTTCGTTAACTACAATCCTGAATATACGATTGTAATCATCGTGCTGACGATCGTAACTTAACTCGCCCGAAGCGTATATATAAATAAGCAAACAACTGGTTAGGCCAACCACTAAGCCAAGTATATTTATAAAAGAAAATACTTTGTTCCGAAATAAAACTCTTAGAGCTATCTGAATATAATTTTTTAACATATAATTTTGATTTATTCGTATTTTAAAACTTCTACTGGATTTGTTAAAGCAACCTTTATCGATTGATAAAATATAGTTATGAATGTTATTAATAAAAGAATGATTCCTGATACTGCAAATATCCATACATTCAGTTCTATTTTATAGGCATATTGCAACAGCCATTGTTTCATTATATAATATGATAAAGGCCATGCAAACAAGCAAGATATGATTACCAAGTATAAAAACTGCTTCGAAACCAATATCATTAAGGAAGACACAGAGGCTCCTAAGGCTTTTCGGATTCCTATCTCTTTTGTGCGCTGAACCATTACAAATGATACTAAGCCAAACAATCCCATGCAGGCTATAAAAATGGCTATAAACGTAGCTATCTTTATTATCTTAGACAGACGTTTTTCAAAGCTATAACGTTCTAGAATCTTATTTTCTAAAACACTATATGAGAATATATAATCAGGAAAAACTTTATTCCATGCTGTTTCTATTGCTGGCAAAACTTTTTCGAGCTGTCCTTTTGATACCTTGATGCTTAGTTCAGAAAAATAGGTATTTAATGGACAAAAAATAACAGGACTTATTTCCTTCTTCATATTGTATATGTGGAAATCATCGACAACTCCAATCACTTTAGATTTTTCAGCACCATATGTTTTTAAATACTTGTCGAGTATATCAGATGGATTTTTATAACCTAAACTCTTTACTAGAGTGTTATTTACAACAACTTCGGCTATCGAATCGTTGTAACTCGAATTCAAATACCATTTGCCTGCCAATAATTTCAGTTTATAAAAATCTTGATAGTTCTCGTCGACTGTTTTCAGATTGGCATATAAATCTGAAGCATCACGTCCTATTTCATTAAAATTAGATGTAAAATTATCGCCCGATTGAGGTGCTCCTATTCCTTGCGAAAGTTTTTCTATTTTAGGGTTTGATAATAATAATTCTTTAAAAACCTCTACTTTATCGCTTTTGCCTTTAGGTGTATGTATTGAAATAACATTCTCTTTGTCAAAACCTAAATCTTTGTTGTTAATAAATTGTATTTGTAGTGAAATAACAAAAACACAAACAATTAAAATTTGCGAGATTAAAAACTGCAATACCACTAAAATATTATACATCGAAAAAGGTTTCTTTCTTCGTATTTTTAAGTTGTAACGCAAAGCTTTTATTGGATTGTAGCGCGATAAAACTGAAGCTGGATAAATCCCTGATATAAAAGTTAAAATCAGTAAGGTTAGTACAACAAATAAGACAATGCTTAAATTGCCATATAAATGTAACTGAGTATGTGCTCCTAAAATAACATTAACATCATCTAATACAATTTCAGTAAATATTAGAGCTATTATCTCGGCTAAGAATATAATTAAAAAGGTTTCGCCTAAGAATTGCATAATCAGTTTTTTCCGACTAGCACCCAATACCTTTCGTATACCTACCTCTTTCGATCTTTTTATTGCTTGTACTACCGACAAGTTAGTAAAATTAATAAATGCTATAAGCAGAATAAAAAAGGCAACAATAGCAAAAACCCAAAGTACATTTTTTTCAATAATGTACGAATCAGATAAAGCACTAAATCTATTATCGAAATGGATATCTTTTAATGCTTGTAACATAAAACGATCTTCTTCATTTTTGTCAGCAGAGCCCTTTTCTGTAAATATTTTCTGGATTAAAGCTTCGGTTTCGCTGGGCGACACACCATCGTTTAGAGTTAAGTATGAACATAAACCTGTAGATAAAAAACTATAACTATTGTAATCTATTGTAAAATAATTTCGATTAATCGAACTCCACGATAATAAGAAATTGTATACAAGATGTGTTCGTTTGGGAGGATTTTTAACTACACCTGCAACATTATAGCTTATTGTATCTCGTAATATTATTTCGTTATTTATAGCATTTTCAACCGATCCAAAATATTTTATTGCATACTTTTCGGTTAAAAATACTGTGTTAATCTTTCTTAAGTCATCAGGGTTCCCTTGGATAAATTCGACATCAAATACTTTTACAAAATTTGTGTCGGCAAATAAAAAACCTGATTCCATATATTTATTGTTCCCAATACGTACCAACTCATTCGAACTAAAAAATATTTGGGTAATGTGTTTGTGTCCGGTTAAATTATTTTTCAGCAATGTACTTAAAGGTACTGGAGTTGATTCTTTATAACCGTCTTGGCCATCGCTTTTTTGTATAGTGTTTATTCGATATATATTATCGTAATTTGAATGATGTTTATCGAATCCCAATTGATAAGAAATGAATAAAAATATAATTAATACACTGGCCAAAGCTATTGAAAGCCCCAATACATTAATTATCGAAAATATTTTGTTTCGAGCCAGAATCCTGAATGCTGTTTTAAAATAATTTTTTATCATAATTTAAATTTTTATTTATCCTAAATAAACAAGACACATACCAATAGGTATAACAGTTTGAATATTCAACATTTATAGCAATTCGTCTTGATTGATATACATTACATAGTGTTCCGAATAGAAACGTTATTGTTTCAAAACGAAACATTTTAAATTAAAAACTATTAAATTTACAATTCTATATTGATGTATAATTCAAAAATAAATTGTTTTATTATGATTGATGGTAAAATTTTACTTATAGACGACGACAAGGATATATTGTTATCAGCTAAAATGGTTTTGAAAAAAG
The DNA here is from genome assembly GCA_022360575.1 of Bacteroidales bacterium. Lineage (GTDB taxonomy): Bacteria > Bacteroidota > Bacteroidia > Bacteroidales > UBA12077 > UBA12077. Next base: position 9,159 of record JAKSCO010000114.1, read on the forward strand.
AGTTTAAAACCATAAAAACACTTACCGATCCTTCAGAAATAATACCCTATATCGAGAAACAGTTTTTTGATGTTGTTTTATTAGATATGAATTTTACAACAGGAGCTACAAGCGGCAAGGAAGGTTTAGAGTGGTTGAAACAAATTATAAGCATCAACCCACAAACAACAGTTATTATGATGACAGCCTATGGAGATATTAATTTGGCTATTGACTCGATGAAAATTGGAGCTACCGATTTTGTTGTAAAACCTTGGGATAATAAAAAACTAATGGCAACAGTACTTGCTGCTTATAAATTAAGTAAATCAAAACAAGAAATAGAACAATTAAAACACAAACAAAATACTTTGGTAAAAGATATCGATAAGTCATACACCGATCTTATTGGCAATTCGGATAAAATGCTCGAACTTTTTGCCATAATACAAAAGATAGCAAAGACAGATGCTAATATTCTTATCTTGGGCGAAAATGGGACAGGCAAAGAAGTTGTTGCCAGAGCAATCCACCGAAATTCTCATCGATCAGAAAACCTATTTATTAAGGTCGATTTAGGCGCTATTCCCGAGAGTTTATTCGAATCGGAATTATTTGGACATACCAAAGGTGCATTTACTGATGCTAAAGAAGATAGAGCCGGGCGTTTTGAAATTGCTGCGGGTGGCACACTTTTTTTAGACGAAATAGGAAATTTATCGTTGCCATTACAAGCAAAAATTCTTACTGCAATTCAGAATAAAGAAATAACCCGAGTAGGATCAAATACTCCCATAAAAACAGATATCCGATTAATATGTGCAACCAATATGCCTTTAAAAGAAATGGTTGACAGAAATGAGTTTAGACAAGATTTATTTTTTAGAATCAATACCGTAGAAATAAACCTACCTCCTTTGCGCGAACGATTAGATGATATTCCTCTGCTTGCCAATCATTTCTTAAATATATATCAGAACAAATACAATAAATTAAACACTAAAATTAGCTCTGATGCTTTAAAAAAACTTAGAAAATATATGTGGCCCGGAAATATTCGCGAACTACAACACATTATTGAGCGCACTATAATTATGAGTAATAGCAATACTTTAAACTCGAACGATTTTGTATTAAATATTTCCGAACCGTCAGGTTTTACAAAAAATACACTCAACTTAGAAGAAGTAGAAAAACAAACAATAGAACAAGCTTTGCGCAAACACAATTTCAATATTAGCTCGGCAGCTAAAGAACTTGGTTTAGGAAGAACAACTATGTACCGAAAAATGACAAAATATGGTTTTTAAAAGTTTTAGATATGGTATTGCTATAAGAACCTTCTTTTTAGCTTTTTTTATTTTCGCAACAATTTTTTCATCGTACAAATATCAGTGGTATGTAACCACTGCAACTGCGGGTATTTTATCGTTGATACTTGTTATTGAGATTATTCGATATGCCGAAAAATACAAACGTAGTCTTAGCAATTTTATATTATCGATTAAAGCTCGCGATTATTCGAGTTTGGTTAGAAATATTGACGATAAAAATTCGCGAGATATACTAAAACAAGCATACAATACAGTAATCGAAGAGTTCAGGAATATTCAATTTGATAAAGAAATAAAATACCATTATCTAAAAACTATAATCGAACACATAAAAACAGCTCTTTTGAGTTTTGATAAATTGGGAAAAATAGAATTTATTAATAAAACAGCATCCGACTTATTAGGGTTAAGTGCAAATCAAAATATTCAAAAATTAAATTATTCTAATAATAAGCTTTACTCAGTTATTAAGAACCTGAAATCGGGCGATAGCGAACTTATTAAATTAGAAATAGACAACGAACTGTTGCATTTATCTATTTATGCAACTGAGTTTAAAATTCAGGAAAATACAATAAAGTTAATTTCTTTAAAAAACATAACATCCGAATTAAATTATCAGGAGTTAGAATCATGGCAAAAATTAATAAGAGTTTTAACTCACGAAATAATGAACTCTGTAACTCCTATTTCGTCGTTAAGCAATGCAATTAATGAAACCATACAGGAAAATAATGAAAGCAGACACGAATTAGCACAAATCTCTGACGATGATTTCGAAGATATTGTTTCGAGCTTAAAAACAATCGAAACCAGAAGCAAAGGATTGTTGCGTTTTGTTAGTTCGTACAAGCAACTAACTCGTATCCCAACCCCCGACTTTAAGCTAGTAAACTTAATTGAACTATTAAATCATTGTAAAACTCTTCTTAATCAAAAAATAAAAAAGTTAAATATTAATTTTTCGTTAACAGCTCAAGCCGATAGTATAAAATCGTTTGTCGATTACGATTTGATAGAACAGGTTGTTATTAATTTACTGATTAATGCCATTGATGCTGTTGCCGCAAACATAAATCCGCAAATACAAATTTGTGTTAAGACAACAGAAAGCAAAACTAAAATTATTATTAAGGATAATGGCAAAGGAATTAAAGCCGAAGATTTAGATAAAATATTCATCCCATTTTACACTTCAAAAAAACAAGGCTCGGGAATTGGTTTAAGTTTGTCTCGACAAATAATGCGCTTACATAAAGGCAATATCTATGTAAACTCGGCACCCAAAAAAGGAAGTGAATTTATTTTAGAGTTCTAATTCACTTCGAATTTCAGAGTATTTAAACAACTAAAATCTAATTATAGCTACTTTTTGTTTCAATATACTTATCTAAGTACTCTTTCTATCAGTTTTTTATTATAGGAAGAGGACTCAATTAGGCAATGTAATCTATTAAACATCATCTGGATTCAACCAAAAATCATCAGGTTTTGCAATCAATCTAGCATTTTGATAAGCAGCATCTAATGGTAATATTGTCTCAGGTGTATAAATTCCATCTTCTAAATCCAATACTAAAGCAAAATCAGGATGCCGAGAAAAAGAACCTCCTAAATATATCGGCATTAACAACTGAAGTTTATCTGTCTGTGGTCTATATTGAGGTACTACCAATTTATAATTCCTCTTTGCCATTGCTTTAGCATAGTTAATCGAATTATCAAGAGTTCTTGCAAGTTCAGTTGTATCCTTATTCTGGGAATCTGAAGGAAAACTATCAATATGCTTTTCAATTATATGAGTAAATTTATCATAACTCCTATCAATTGGGAAGGAATTGTTAAATGTTACTTCCTTAATGTCCGAAAAGAAATCGATACTATCTGGTAATTTGTCTGGATGATTCAGTAACTCATTGTTATATTTGAATTTTCTCTTTGATAAATCAGACAAACTTTTCAA
>JAKSCO010000118.1 GCA_022360575.1 Bacteroidales bacterium
TTAGAAGGAGCTGTCAAGTTACTCGAAGGAATAGCCGAGACACCAGAAGGAACAGACGAGCAACTTGTCGCAACGTATAATCAGTTAGTCGCAATGGGAGTGCTCATAACTTTGTGTCATATTATTTTTTTCAGATCGACTTGTTTCATCAAATGTTTCAAATATATTATTTTAAAATTCTTGACACAGAATTATGAACGCTCCCGAAAAGACATACTCAAATTTTCTATTTGTACTAAAAATAAGTCTTACATGATGAATTTAAAGAAAAATATTATAGCTTTAGATCTTCAATATCAAAATTACATTATGATGTTATAACCCGAAACACATCAAAACAATTATAAATTTAAATTTTAAACAGATGAAAATAAAAATTAAACTTACTGTTATTGCTATGCTTTTTATAAGCGTGGGACTTAAAGCACAATGGAATCCTAAAGGAGACAATACTACAACAGGAACATTAAGAGTTGGTAGATTTGTTATGTATTCTGGAGATGGAAAAACTTGTTTTGGAATAAGAAGTCCAAGTTCTTCTGAAGATCCATTTACAATATCCTTGAGTGATGCAACTATTAAGGGAGGTATTATGATAGGTAGAGAAGATTGGATGAGTAAGGTTATTATTCCTTGGAAAGTAGGTATTGGAACGACATCCCCGAATACAATTCTACATATTAGAGATAAAGGTGCAGGTGTAAGTGCAAATACTTCAACCGTAAAACAAGGATTAACCATAGGAACGGAAAATACTAGAGGAGTCTTGAATATGGGAGTTAATTCGGGCGGAGCATTTTATTCATGGATTCAATCTCGGTATATTAATGCTGCCAACTATTTAAACTTAGCTTTAAATCCTGCTGGGGGAAAAGTAGGGATAGGTACAACTAATTTTGTAGGAAATCATAAATTGTATGTAGCAGGAAGCATATTAACAGAGGAGATTCAGGTAAAACTTAAAGCTAATTGGCCCGACTATGTATTTGCATCAGATTACAACCTACGATCGCTAAACGAAGTTGAAACTTACATCGAGCAAAACAACCACTTGCCAGATATCCCATCGCAGAAAGAAGTAAGCGAAAAAGGTATTAGCCTTGGCAATATGGATGCAAAACTACTTCAGAAAATAGAAGAGCTAACTCTTTATATGATCGAAATGAATAAAAGAATGAACTTATTAGAAATAGAAAATTTAGAGTTGAAAGAAAAGATTAAAAACATCAAACCTGAATAATGGCTTAGAATGAAATATTAATTAAATAAAAATAAATACATGAAAAAGAATATTTTAATAATAGTTTTAATTGCAATGAGTTTTGGTTTAAAAGCTCAAGATATATTGACAAATCTGGGAGATCCAGCTTATGGAGTTCGAATTAAAGCAAATTTTCCAGAATATACAGGTAGCTGGGCAAGAGGCTTTTCTCTTTGTAATGAAAATAATACAAATGATTTTGTCTGGTTTGGAGCATATGGTCCGGTCGTAAATGGCAAATCAGATGTTAGTTATGCTTTTATAGGGAAAAATTATTATAGTCCGTATATAGTATTTAAACCAGACGGTAAGGTTGGTATTGGGACAAAAACCCCACAATCATTATTGGCTGTTAATGGAACAATTACGTCTAAAGAAGTTGTCGTAACAGCAGATGGTTGGCCCGACTATGTATTTGCATCAGATTACAACCTACGATCGCTAAACGAAGTTGAAACTTATATCGAGCAAAACAACCACTTGCCAGATATCCCATCGCAGAAAGAAGTAAACGAAAAAGGTATAAACCTTGGCAATATGGATGCAAAACTACTCCAGAAAATCGAAGAGCTAACTTTGTATATTATTCAGCAAAATAAGAAAATCGAAAATATGCAAAAACAAATTGATGAACTGAAAAAATAGTTAACAAAGCAAAAGGCTGTTCGAAAAATAATTTGAACAGCCTTTTTGTTATGATAGAGGGTAAGTACTATTTGTTTTTCTCAGCAAATTCTCTACCAGCTCTTAAAGCTTGTAAGTTTACATCAACAATAGCTTCACCTTTACGTCCGAATATTTTGCGGATTCCTTCTTCAAAACTCTCAAAAGGTACATTAAAGAATGGAGTTGCAGCACCTAACATTACAATGTTAGACGAACGCTTAGAGCCTATCTCAGCAGCAATCTTATCAGCATCAATAGCAATAAAATTCTTTTGCTTTTTAATCTCAGCCATTACTTCTTCTAGCTCAGGGTAATCGTCAATATTAACAAAAGGGGTAGTGTTTGTTACTAACCATCCGTTTTCATTTAAGTAAGGTAAATATCTTAACGATTCCATAGGCTCTACAGAAAGAATAATGTCGGCTGAACCCATCGGAATTAAATCTGAAGCGATAGGCTTATCAGATATTCTCATATTCGATTGTACAGCTCCTCCTCGTTGGCTCATTCCGTGAACTTCGGCTTGTTTTAAATGTAGATCGTTATGTAAAGCTGCCATACCAATAGTTGCAGCAATAGATAAAATTCCTTGACCACCTACACCAGCTAATATTATATCTGTTTTCATAATTTATATTTTTAATTTATGTTACTAATGTAGATTATTTAAGATTTAACTTTGTTATTTGTTCTGCAAGTTTCTTATTCTTCATAGTTTGAACACACTGACGACGAGGAATAATAACAGAAACGCCTTTATAAGCTAACTCTTCTTTCATAATCTGAACCATTTCGTCCATATTCTTCTTTGTAGGACGGAAAACTCTTATGTGTTCTGGATCAACACCAACTCCTTTACAGATATCTTCGATCTTACCTAATGCTTTAGAATCTTGACCTCCTGTCATTCCTGTTGTAAAGTTATCCGAAATAACAATTGTTACTGGAGTATTTTCCGAAACACAATCAATTAGTCCGGTAATTCCTGAGTGAGTAAATGTTGAGTCGCCAATAACTGCAACCGAAGGAACTAAACCTGCATCAGCAGCTCCTTTTGCCATTGTTATCGATGCTCCCATATCAACACACGAATTAATAGCATTGTAAGGAGGTAAAGCACCTAATGTGTAACATCCTATATCTGCAAATACTCTTCCTTCGCCATACTCTTTTAATGCTTCGTTTAACGAAAGGTATGCATCTATATGCCCACATCCAACACACATTGATGGTGGACGGTTTTTAACTAATTCAGGAATTTCTCCATCTAAGATAGTTTCTAAACCTAAGGCTTTTGCTACTAAATTAGGATTTAATTCTCCATCGCGAGGTAACGATCCATCAAGTCTTCCCGAAATAGGCGTTCCTGATTCTTGATAACCTTTCAACATCTCTTCAATAATAGGAGCTCCTTCTTCTAATACTAAAATACGATCACACTCTTCAACCATTTTCATAACTTGCTTACGAGGAAGAGGGTATTGTCCTATTTTTAATACTGGATGATTCAATTCTTTGTCTTGGAAGTTTTCCATTAAATAATTGTAAGCAATTCCTGGAGCAATAATTCCTAAAGACTTATCTGAACCATCGATGTATTTGTTGAATTTCGATTCTTCCGATGCTGTTTCTAATGAAGTTTGTGCATTTAATAATGCCTTATAATTTCTGCGAGCTATTGCTGGTAGTAAAACAAACTGACGTAAATCCGATGGTAATGAAACTTCATTCTCGGCTTTTTTATCCATTGTATCAACTCCAGCACGCGAGTGTGCTAAACGTGTAGTCACTCTTAATAAAACTGGTAATTTGAATTTTTCTGATAATTCAAAACCATGGTAAGCCATTTCGTAAGCTTCTTGCTGATCAACAGGCTCAAGTATCGGAATCATAGCAAATTTTCCGTAAAATCTTGAGTCTTGTTCGTTTTGCGATGAGTGCATTGATGGATCATCTGCCGAAACAACAATTAAACCTCCGTTGGTTCCTGTTATTGATGAGTTAACAAAAGCATCGGCAGCAACGTTTAAACCTACATGCTTCATACAAACCATAGCACGTTTACCAGCATACGACATTCCTAATGCTGATTCCATAGCAGTTTTTTCATTAGCCGACCAATCGCTATGTACATTCTTTTCTTGAGCTTGCTTTGAGCCCTGAACATATTCTGTTATTTCTGTCGAAGGTGTTCCCGGGTAAGCATAAATCCCCGATAATCCGCCATCTAATGCTCCTTGAGCTATAGCTTCGTCACCTAATAATAATAATTTTTGCATATTAAATATATTTAATAATTTTAATTTAGCTTATATGTAAATGTATATGTGAAACTTTGTTGTTTAGAAAATACAAACAAAGTAGATTTCGATTGTATAAAATAAGGGCTATAGACCACCAAATCGCTTCAAGTAGCCTACCTGAATTGCAAGTACATAATAATAGATAACTTTACTTATTTCCACAATATAAATAATTATTGATTATTTAAGTTAAGCAAATGTAGTATTTTTTTTTACAAACCTCCAAGAAGGTATACTTTTTAATAACATATCTTTACCAAAACTATTGTTAAAGTTACATAATGTAACTTTAAGGCTTGCGTGAGGTATAAAAACTATTTATCTGAATTACAAGAGTGTATTTTTTTTATTTAGAACGAGTCAACTTACAAATACTCAATTATAACTGTACTATAAAAATTATTATTTGATATTCTAAGTTTTATGAATACAATTAATTATAAATTGTAATAACTAGTTTTCTGTTTCCTCCTCGATTTCGAAATTCACACAGATAAATTCCTTGCCATGTACCAAGATTTAGTTTGTAATCTGTAATAGGAATTGTTAATGATTGCCCAATACACGAAGACTTTATATGTGCAGCCATGTCGTCATCCCCTTCGAGAGTATGTGTGAAAATCGAATCACCATCAGGAATTAATTTATTCATAAAATTTTCGAAATCGACAGTAACTGAAGGATCCGCATTTTCATTTATAGTTATAGCTGCCGATGTATGCTTTATAAATATGTTAGCCAAACCTTGTTTGGGCAAGTTTTTTAATCTATCGTTTATTATATGAGTAATAATATGATATCCTCTGGCATAAGATGGTAAAGTTATTTCTACTTGCGAAATCATAATAGTTGTCTTTATATTTTATAAAAATAAATTTATTGTTTTTTCCGTATGTTAACAGAATAAATTAGTTTTGACTTTCTGTTTAAATTAAGAAAATAATTTCTCTATTTTACGGTTATATAAACAGAAACAGATTTTTCGGGCAAGTATAAATTTAAATCATGACATCTTCATTATAGTAACACGAAATAAAGAAACAAAAAATCTGAAGATCGATTATGTTGAAATACACAAGCCTACATTACTTAACAATGTTTAACTAAATTCTATTCTTGTGAAAATAAAGATATATCTCTTACTTATAACAACTATTTGTAGTTTACAAATTAAAGCACAGAATATTGTTTCGTTAAAAGGTAAAGTTACTGATCCCAAGGGTAATCCAATTGAATCGGCTCATGTTCGAAATATGTCTAATAATACTGGTGTTATATCAAAAAAAGATGGAACTTATTTATTAAAAATTCCTCGAAAAAGAAATGTATTAATACAAGCCTCGAGTATTGGGTATAAACCTGTAAGTTATACTATAAATTCGGAAGAAATAGATGCCGATAATTTCAATATTGTTTTAGAGATACAGGTTAGCAATATTGAAGAAGTGGCTGTTTATGGAGAATTATCGCCCGAGAGTAATCTTGTTAAAATTGAGTCAAAGCATATTGAAATTAATCCCGATTTATCAGGAAATTTAGAATCGATAATAAAAACATTGCCGGGTGTTTCTTCTAATACTGAGTTAAGTTCGCAATATTCTGTACGAGGCGGAAGCTATGATGAAAATATGATTTATGTTAATGATATTGAAATTTATCGTCCTTTATTGGTTCGCTCGGGACAACAAGAAGGCTTAAGCTTTTTAAATTCAGATATGGTGTCTTCTATTCGATTTTCGGCTGGAGGTTTCGAAGCTCGATATGGAGATAAAATGTCGTCGGTGCTCGATATTAGATACAACAAACCATATGAATTTTCAGGAAAAGTCTCTGCTAGTTTATTAGGAGGTACTGCCCATGTCGAGGATATATCTAAAAATGGGAAATTCTCATACAATATAGGAATGAGATATAAAACATCACAATATGTTTTAAGTTCGTTAGAAACGAAAGGTGATTACAAACCTAATTTTTACGATGTTCAAAGTTTTTTCAGTTATAAGTTAAACGATAAAATCGATTTTGATTTCTTGGGTTATTATGCTTTAAATAGTTATAATTTCACCCCTGAAAACCGAACAACATCGTTTGGGACTATTCAAGAAGCATTAAATCTTAAAATTTATTACGAAGGACAAGAAAAAGATCGATTTCGAAGTTCGATGGGGGCATTTACATGTAATTATGTCCCCGGCGAGAAAACATCGCTAAAATTAATCTTATCTGCTTTTCAAACCCACGAACAAGAAACCTACGATATTTTAGGCGAATATTACTTAAACGAACTAGATAATTCTATTGGATCCGAGACTTATGGTGATAGCCTAATGAATATCGGAATAGGTAGTTTTCTTAATCATGCCCGAAATTATTTAACACTTAATGTGTATTCGCTTGCACTTAAAGGAGGATATTATTTACCAAAGAATAAATTTCGTTGGGGAATTAAATACAACTACGAGACAATAAATGATGAATTAAATCAGTGGGAGAAAATAGATTCAGCAGGGTATTCGCTTCCTGATAATAGCGAAAAGGTATTGTTGTATAAATCGGCAAGAGCAGATAATACAATCAGATCAAACCGAATAACTGCATACATACAGAATACATACAATAAGAAACTAATAAATAATTCGGATTTATTCTTTAATATTGGATTAAGAGCACATTATTGGGATTTTAATAAAGAGCTGATTGTTACACCCAGAATATCGATTTCGTATAAACCTAGTTTAAAAAAAGATTTACTGTTTAGATTTGCTTCGGGGCTATACTACCAGCCTGCTTTTTATAAAGAGATGAAAAACCATAAAGGGATACTTAACAGAAATGTAAAAGCTCAAAAATCGATACATTTTGTTTTAGGTGGAGATTATTTATTTAAAGCTTGGAATCGTCCTTTTAAGCTAACTACCGAAATTTATTATAAGAAATTAAATGACTTGATTCCTTACAAAATAGAAAATGTACACTTGCAGTATTCGGGTCAGAATATAAGTACAGGTTATGCCTATGGGGTCGATTTTAAAGTTAATGGCGAATTTGTTGAGGGTATTGAGTCGTGGGCAAGCTTATCGTTAATGCAAACAAAAGAAAATACTGACGGGGATAATATGGGGTACTATTCGCGCCCTACCAACCAATTAGTTAACTTTAGTTTGTTTTTTCAAGATTATTTGCCAATGAATCCATCGTACAGAATGAACCTAAGTTTACATTATGGTACAGGTTTGCCTTTTGCTACTCCTCAAGAAGGGAAATATTTCGATGTATTTAAAATGAGAGCTTACAAGCGTGTCGATTTAGGGTTTTCGAAAGTGATAATTGATAAAGATAAAGAATTTAAAAAGCATAAATGGTTAAATGTTTTCGAAGATATGTGGTTGAGCTGCGAAGTATTTAATTTACTAAATATAAACAATACAATTTCGTATATGTGGATTCGTACAGTTAACAATCAGTCGGGAGAAGCCGGACAATATGCTGTGCCAAATTATTTAACCTCACGAAGAATTAACATAAAACTTACGGTCAAATTTTAAATAATGATTTCAAAAAAAGATTTACAACAGCTAAAGTCTAAACAACTTAGCGAAAATGATATTGCTATACAATTAAAGAATTTTAAACAAGGATTTCCTTTTATTGATATTGTTCGTCCTGCAATAAAAGAAGATGGCATTAAAGTGTTATCAGAGCAAGAAGCAGATGCTTACATCAAATTATATTCTGACTTGAAACCCGATTCGATAAAATTTGTTCCTGCATCGGGTGCTGCTTCCAGAATGTTTAAGTTTTTATTTGAGTTTGTTGAGAATGGAAACGAACAATATTCAAATATCGATGATATCGAAAATGGGGATGTAAAGGCTTTTGTGCGCAATATCTCCAAATTTGCTTTTTATAAAGATTTAAAAAACATCTTGTCGCAAAATAATTTGGATATTGTTGACTTGGTAAACAAAGGCAGATATAAAGATATTATCAAATATTTACTAAGCGATATAGGTTTAAATTATGGTCAGAAACCTAAAGGAGTTTTGTTATTTCATAGCTACAATGAATATCTTATACGCACAGCATTTGAAGAACATTTAATCGAGGGAATAAAATATGCTCAAACAAGCGATCAAAAGGTAAGGATTCATTTTACTATTTCGCTTGAGCACGAACCTTTGTTTGTCGAGATATTGAATCGGGTGCAAGAAAAGCTAGAGAGTGAGTATCAGGTTAAGTTCGAAATTAGCTTTTCGCAGCAAAAACCATCAACCGATATGCTTGCTGTTGATTTGGATAATAACTTAGTAAGAACCGACGACGGGAAATTACTATTTCGCCCGGGAGGACATGGCGCGCTTATCGAAAATCTTAACGATTTAGATGCAGATGTTATCTTTATCAAAAACATTGACAATGTAATTCCTGAGCAATTAAACGAACAAGGTGTCCTGTATAAAAAAGCTTTAGCAGGAATTCTTATCTCGTATCAACAGCAAATTTTTAACTATCTGCAGATTTTAGATGAAGGAAATATTACTCCTGAATTACTAAACGAAATAAAAGATTTTATAAATGGTGAGTTATGCTATAATTTTAGTGGAGAGATTAATCCTGATTTAATAAAAAATATCCTTAATCGGCCGATACGAGTTTGCGGAATGGTTAAAAACGAAGGCGAACCCGGAGGTGGACCTTTTTGGGTAAGGCATAATTCTACAACACTTGATTTACAAATTGTAGAATCGGCTCAAATAGATCTTAAAAACAAAGAAAAGGCCGAAATTGTAAAAAAAGCAAGTCATTTTAATCCTGTCGATTTAGTTTGTTCTACCAAAAATTATAAAAACGAAAAGTTTGATCTATTAAAATATAGAGATTTTAATACAGGTTTTATATCGCAGAAATCGCAAAACGGAAAAGAGTTAAAAGCACAAGAGTTGCCTGGTTTGTGGAATGGAGCTATGGCTAATTGGAATACAATATTTGTCGAAGTACCTTCAATTACATTTAATCCGGTTAAAACGGTAAATGATTTATTACGAAACGAACATCAAGTATAGGTTAAGTTATTGTACACAAAAAATTTTTAATGAAAACTACAATAAAATATATAGAGATATGGAAAATAGCTTATCCTATAATTCTTAGTAGTATTGTCCAGAATATTATAAGTGTAACCGATACGGCTTTTTTGGGTAGAGTTGGGAAAGTAGAACTAGGAGCATCGGCTATTGGTGGTGTATTTTACCTTTCGTTAATAATGCTTGGTCTTGGATTTGCTGTTGGTACACAAATCATAGTAGCTCGTAGGTTGGGCGAGGGGAAACATTCAGAAATAGGTCAGGTTGTTGAGCATTCGCATTATTTTTTGGTAAGCTTAGCCATATTGCTAATCCTATTTATGAAAGCGAATATGCCTTTTATATTTTCGAAGATATTAAATTCGGAAAATATCGAAACTGCCACAAACGATTACCTAAATTATCGAATTGTGGGATTGTTGTTCGCTTTTGTCAATCATGGATTTAGAGCTTTTTATGTTGGGATTGCTAAAACGAAAGTAATAACATGGACAACTGTTTTTATGGCTTTTGTAAATGTGTTTCTCGATTATGCTCTTGTTTTCGGAAACTTGGGTTTTCCGCAATACGGAATTAAAGGGGCTGCTATAGCTTCTGTATCGGCCGAAATTGCAGCTTGTTTGTTTTTTATTTTCTTTACCATTAAACGAATTGATTACCGTTTTTACAGGTTATTTGAGTTTAATAGGTTTCAATTTAAGATTTTTAAACGGATAATTAAGATAAGCTTTCCTACTATGATGCAAAACTTCATTTCGCTAACAGGATGGTTTTTCTTTTTCCTTTTTGTCGAAAAAATGGGCGAACATTCTCTGGCTATCTCTAATATAATACGTAGTGTTTATGTTGTAATGATTATCCCTATATGGGGATTTACTTCGGCATCGAATACATTGGTTAGCTTTATTATTGGTAAAGACAGACAAAACGAGGTTTTATCTTTAATAATTAAAGTTTTAAAGATAAGTGTTTCGTGTGTTCTGTTAATTGTTGTTATAAATGTGTTGATGCCCGAATTAGTATTATCAATTTATACAAACGACAAAAGTATTATTATCGATTCCATACATTCGTTATATATTGTTAGTGTTTCGTCGATATTTTTAACTGTGGGGTTTGTCTTTTTTAGTGGTGTGTCAGGAACCGGAATGACAAAAGTATCTTTTACTATCGAAGCTTTTGTAATCGGTTTTTATGTTTTAGCAACATATATGTTAACCACTATGAATAATGCCAAAATTGAATATGTATGGACTGTCGAAATATTTTATGGTTTTATTATCGCTGTTATCTCATACTTGTATATAAAATACGGCAATTGGCAAAGTAAAAAGATATAGTTGTTTCTTTTTTAGAGATGTAATACATCTTTTAGTATCATTTATAGAATAATTATCAATAAAAATATAGCCCCTCGGTTTTACTGCAGGTGTTTTTTTAACCAATCGGTAATGTAGGGCATTACTTCATCAAGAAAATCAATAGTGCAATGTTCTGCCTCAGAATAATAGCGAAGTTCTTTTTCGCCATCGGCCCAATTCATTACAGTTTTGGCATGTATTTTAGGATTTGCAATTACCGAATCTTTTCCCGAATGAAAATAAAGAAGAGGTATTTTTAATCTTGGAGCCTTAGTTATATTCATATCAAAGTGCAGCATAGCATCTTTTAGATTATTACAGCCTGTCATGTATAAAATGCCTCTTTTGTTTAGAGCTTTTAGGTTGTTTGCTCCTTTTGTCCCTTCTAAAGTAGCAAAACCACTATTACCTACTACACAACTTATTTTGTTGTTTAACGAAGCGCAATACGGAGCAAGATATCCTCCCAGACTAAATCCTAATAA
>JAKSCO010000354.1 GCA_022360575.1 Bacteroidales bacterium
GAGCCATTGACAATTTAAATTGTTTTTCTATTTAGTAAATCAATCTTTCCGAATGTTACATTTTTAATTAAAAAAAATCAGAGTGTTATACATATAATTTTTCAAATTAAGATTATCTATGTTTTAGGTCGATAATCTTATCCCAAATGAATTTCAAAGTGAGGGATTTGTAAAAATGAATAATTTTTGTCTTAGACGCGACGAAAAAGTAAAAGATAGCCGAGTTACCTTGCAACTTTTTTGGCAATGGATAAGGCAAAAAGAAACTTTTTTCCCACTCATTTTGATGTTCTTTTGGTATTAATACAAAATTTAAGACTTTTTATGAAAATTTGATTTGCCAAATCTTTTTAAACCATTAAGGTTCATATTTCGATCCGGATAATATTTTTTGGTAATTATTTTCATGCATTAGTTCATTCAGCGAAATATTAGAGTTTTGTTTCATGTAGTTACTAACAATTTTTTCTCCTACCCAAATTGTAGCTCTTCCTGGCGAAGCATTAGGGAATCCTGCAGTAAATGGAGCTGGATTTATAAATTTGTTTATTAGCATGTAATCGGTAGAGAAAAGCAATTTGTTTTCAATAAGATAATTCCACATTTGCGATTCATTATTCTCACACCAATATATGTCTTTCCTCTTAAATCCAAATAACAGGCTGTCTGCTTTTTCGGGGAATAAATATTTCAATGCATATTGTATTTTCCCTTGATAAATCATATTATTAACTAAGTTATCAATAGAATCGTTGTAAACAAATTCGGTAAGTAACCACGATTTTATAGCATCAATTGCTATCATATCTCGGTTCATATTAAACTGTAAATAATTCGCAATTCTAAGTTTATCGTAAAATACACAATTGCTACCTAAATATTTGTCAAGTCCAATGCCTAAAATGCTATCGGCTACTACAATCGATTGATTAAATCCCCCAATATATGAATATACAGCAGGAGTCTTTTTATTCGGAAAATAATATTTAAACCGCTTAAAAGCATTTTCAAGATCTTGTTCTTCTATTTTTAAATCAGGATATACTTTCATTGTTTCTGAGTATACCTTATTCATGGTATAATCGGTAACATAAGCTTTTAAATTATTACAATATTTTTCATTATCAGGATTACCTAAACGAATAACCGAGAAATTATACAATTTAAAGAATTCATCATATATGTTTTTTAGGCTATCAACATCATTTCTTATATTATCTAAATCAATTTCAAAAATATCTTTATCAAGTCTTTTAACTTTGATGTCTAAGTGGATATTCGATACATCAATCACTCTATTGTCATTCTTACAGGTAATTGCGAATAAGCTTATAATAAATAAATATACAATGTTTTTTCCCTTCATCATTTCTTCCTTATTTTGTATTAAATAAAATATTTGATTTTAAAGCTTCAATCAATAAAATCAGTTAAATTAAACAGATTTTTATCTATTTTTGCAATTAATAAATCAAGGTTTAAAAGTATGAAAAAGTATTTATTTATTTTAATATTGGCGCTATCATCAATTACTAGTATGGCTCAAGGCATACGTTTTTCGGTATTCGTCGATCCTAAACTAGCATGGATGAATTCAGACTTAAAATCGGTTCACAAAGAAAGCTCTAAATTAGGTGTTAATATTGGGTTAAATGTAGATAAGTTCTTTGCTAAAAATTATGCTATAATGTCAGGTATTTCTATCGATAACACTGGAGGTAAGTTGTTATTTAACGAGAAATATAGAATAAAGTTAAATGGTCCTGATACTACTTTAAATTCTGGTAGCGTTGTAAATTATAAACTACAATATATAAGTGTCCCTTTAGGGTTAAAATTTAAAACAAACGAAATAGGTTATTTTACTTTTTTCTCTCACTTAGGATTAAATGCAGGAGTTAATATTAAAGCTACTGCTGAGGTCGAGAATTTTGAATTGCGGAATGAAAATATTAGTGACGAGATTAATTTGTTTGATTTGAGGTATTTTATTGGTGCAGGAATCGAATATTCAATAGGAGGTAACAGTGCCATTATTTGTGCTATTACTTATACAAATGGATTTGTTGATATTACCAATAATTCGAATAATAAAGTAACCTTGCGAAATTTTGCTCTTCGTATAGGGGTATTGTTTTAACATTAAAAGCAACGATTTTTATGAAAATAGCTTTAGCTCAATTAAATTATCATATAGGCGACTTTAATAAAAACACCTCTAAAATTATTGATCAAATCAATAAAGCAAAAAGCGACAAAGTCGATTTATTAGTGTTTTCAGAATTGGCTATTTGTGGTTATCCTCCACAAGATTTATTAGAAAGAAAAATTTTTATTGAGAAAAGTCAACAGGCAATTGAAAGTATTGCTGAAGCTTGTTCTGATATAGGGGTCGTTATTGGAGCTCCAACTTTTAATACGCATCAAAAAGGGAAGGCTTTATATAATTCAGCATTATTTTTAAATAATGGAAAAATAGAGTTTATTCAAAACAAAACTCTACTACCTACTTATGACATTTTCGATGAGTATCGATATTTTGAACCGAATGATAAGTTCAATATCGTTGAATTTAAAGGAGTAAAAATAGCAATAACTATTTGTGAAGATTTATGGGACATACAACCAACTGAAAATAATTTTGCTCGAAATCAGTTATATACAGTAACTCCAATGGAGCAGTTAGTTAAATTTAAGCCCGATGTTATATTAAATGTTGCAGCATCTCCATTTTCTTATACTAAGATATGGGGACGTAAAAATGTTTTTATTCGCAATGCAAAAAAATATAATCTGCCTGTTTTTAATGTAAATCAAGTAGGAGCTCAAACCGAGCTAATTTTCGATGGAGGTTCTTTGGTGGTTAATCCTGACGGAACAATTGCTGACGAATTGAATTTGTTTTCTGAAGATTATAGAGTTTATAATTTGGATGATATAAAATCTTGTAACCTGAAAAAAAATATTGATGAAGATCCTAATGTAATAGCTAAAATACACGATAGTTTAGTATTGGGTATTCGCGATTATTTTCAGAAAATGGGTTTCAAGAAAGCAACTCTGGGATTGTCTGGGGGGATTGATTCTGCTGTTGCTT
Organism: Bacteroidales bacterium; assembly: GCA_022360575.1. Taxonomy (GTDB): domain Bacteria; phylum Bacteroidota; class Bacteroidia; order Bacteroidales; family UBA12077; genus UBA12077. The sequence goes on from JAKSCO010000354.1 coordinate 3,098, forward strand.
TAGTTATAGCTCAAAGAGCTTTAGGTTCTGAGAATTTACGTGTTTTATTACTTCCGTCAAAATATTCTTCAGGACATTCAATTACTGATGCTAAAAATTTAGCCGAAAATTTAGGAGTAGAATATGATATTATAAACATACAAGAAGTTGTTGATAGTTTTAATAAATCGCTTGAGATTGTTTTCGAAGGTTTAGATGAAGATATTACTGAAGAGAATATTCAAGCACGAGCGCGAGGAACTATTTTAATGGCTTTATCAAACAAGTTAGGTTATATTTTGTTAAATACATCAAATAAAAGTGAAGCAGCTGTGGGATATGGAACACTTTATGGTGATATGAATGGAGGTTTGTCTGTTTTGGGAGATGTTTATAAAACAGATGTATTTAGGTTGGCTCATTATATAAATAGAGACGTTGAAATAATTCCTAATAATACAATTGTAAAGCCTCCTTCAGCAGAATTGCGTCCAGAACAAAAAGATACAGATTCTTTACCCGATTACGATATTCTTGATAAAATATTGTTTTCATATATAGAATTGCAAAAAACATTAGACGAAATTCAGGAAGAAGATTTTGAACGCGAATTGATAATGAAGGTATTAAAGCTTGTTAATAATAATGAATATAAGAGATATCAGTCTCCACCAATCTTAAGAATCTCATCTAAAGCATTTGGTGCTGGCAGAAGAATTCCTCTTGTAGCAAAACATACTTAATAAGCAGAAAGTTATTTGGATTGAAATAAAAAGATTAAAATTTTCGAAAAAATTTTATAATCTTAGACTTATTACATACATTTGCATGTTATTTAACATGTTTTCATAAAAATCATTGCATAATGAATTTAGAATGCCATAATATTATTGATAATCAAATGTCGATTTTTAGTATTCTTAATGAAGAAGAAAAGCAGCTACTAAAAAAACACAGTACTTGTACTTATTATAGAAAAAATGATATAATCTATAAAGAAGGTGATAAACCGAATGGTTTAATTTGTTTATCAAAAGGAAAAGTAAAGATTTTTAAAGAAGGGGTTGGTGGACGAGAACAAATTGTTCGTATGGCAAAACCTGTTGGTTTTATTGGTTATAGAGCTTTGTTTGCCGATCAAAACTATTTAGCTTCTGCCGAAGCTATTGAGGATAGTGTTATTTGTACAATTGAAAAGGAAACACTTTACCAGTTACTTTCTTCAAATTCTGAATTATCATTTAGAATTATTCGTTCGTTAGCTTCTGAATTAGGTTTCTCTAATAATAGAACGGTGACTCTTACTCAAAAGCATATTCGTGGGCGATTAGCTGAATCTCTTCTGTTTTTGAAAGACACCTATGGTTTGGAAGAAGATCAAGCTACAATTAAGGTTTATTTATCTAGAGAAGATATAGCAAATTTATCGAACATGACAACTTCTAATGCTATAAGAACTTTATCAACTTTTGCGAGTGAAAAGATAATAGCTTTAGATGGAAGAAAAATTAAAATTCTTGATTTAAAAGGATTAGAGCGAATAAGTGAATTAGGTTAAGATATAAAAGGAGACTGTTTGATAATTCAGACAGTCTTTTTCTTGTTGTTATGAGTGTGTCTTTAATCAAGCATTTTAATTATTGATTCAGCCTCTTTTTTCTTACACATATTTCCCTTAATTATTTTGTTTAAAATTAAAGAAGCATTATCAATATCATCTTTTTTAATGTAAATCAAAGCTAAATACCAATAAGCTTGTTCCCAAAATATATGATTTGAATTTTGAATTAATTCTAAAAATATTTCTTGAGCGGCTTGGATATTATTTAATTCCATTTCACAACTAGCTAGATAAAATTTAGCCATAGCATTTTGCCTATTGTCATTTAATACAAGATTTAAAAAATTCTTAGATTTATTATAGTTTTCTGTTTCATAATTCAAGAAGGCTTTATCTAAATTTGTATTGTTTAAATTATCACTAACTGTTCTGTTATATGTTATTACAGGGTACTTGTAATAATGATTGATATAAATATCTTCTGGTGTTATATTGCTCGAGAAAAAAATAGACCAAGTAAATACAATCAATATAATAATACTTGCAGCAAAAGAAGATATAACAAAAGGATTTTGAAAGATTGTACGTTCTTTGGGAGTATCAATTATTTCTTGTAAAGATTCTCTTAGGTTTAGGATATCATTTTCTAAAATAGCTCGGTTTATTTCTTTTCTAAGTCGAAACTCCTTTCGTAATTCTTGATCGTTTTTAAGATGCTCATTAAACTTTATTTGTTCGTTAATAGATAAAGTCCCATCTAAATATTCTTCTACCAATTGATTGTAATGCTTCATTATAATTCTGCAAATTTAGGATCCGACTTAATATATTTAACTAGCTGTTCTTTACATCTATATTTCTTTTGTTTAGTATATTTTTCACTTTCCATATTCATTATCTTAGCTATGTTTTTAAAAGATACTTTTTTTAAGGAAAGTCGTATTATTTCTTGGCATTTATGGCTTAAACGTTTGTAGTGTGTTTGATATAATTTGTATTGTTCGTTTACAACATACTCATCAATTTCAATGTCTTCAATACTTTCATACTCGTTATATAAACCAACATTAATATTCTCTTCTTGTTTTTTCGATAATTGTTTAATCCAAATAAACCGACAAACAGAATATATATATGATTTAAAAGAGGATGTTAATTGAAATGTTCCGCTTTTGGCTTTTCTGTAAGTTATAATAATTGCCTCCTGAAATACGTCTTGAGCGTCTTCTTCAGATCCATTATTTTCAATAACGAAACGTTTAATCGTAGAAAAATTTTCAGAATAAAGCTTTTGAAGTAAAATCTTATCCTGTTTTAATATTCCTTTTACAAGTCTTTTGCGTTGAAGAGTGTTCAATTTACTAATTTCAATTAATTGTTTAATATATAAGCATTCAAATCCAAAAATAATAAAAAAGATTATAGTATAACTATGACTTGACATATTTTTCAGCAAAAAAACATCAAAATACTATAATTAATCATATATTCTCATTTGTAAATAAGGTTTTTAGGTGTGATTAAAGTTGAGTTGTTTTGTGTGAACACATGCATTTTTCTTATAAAAGAATGAATTTAATGATAGTTTAACATGAGAAATTATTAGATATATCGTTTTAGCTTACAATATTTACGCTTAGCGTAGGTGTCTCGATTTTACATGAATGTTAAATTTTATTTTGTTTTAAATAAAATAATCTTTTCTATTGCTTGTTGGCATATAGGACAAAATGAGTCAGTTTGATTACTTTTCATACGACAATCCATATAAGGGCTGTACATTCCTTTGTTTACATACCCTCCTCCTTCATATACTCCTATGGTATTTGAATATTTATTATCTCTGGGGGTTGGAATAGGAGTTGACTTATCTATAAGTGTATTCCATTTTCTAGAAAAATTAACTAATGTGGTTAGATTAGGTTGCCATGGTTCTATTTCGAGATTAAAAAAATTATTATATGCTGTAGATGAAGTATAATATTCGTCTGCAAGTCCGGCAAATGAATGTCCAAATTCATGAACAAATACTTTACTTGATAATTTATGATCAGCGCTAGATATGCAATAATAATTATAAATCCCACCGCCGCCATATTTTTTAGAGTTGACAATAATACAAATATTATCATATGGTACAGTCGAAGCAATATCTTTAACTGTAAAATAATCTTCAGTCATTAAGTATCTTTCGCTGTTAAATGTGTAGAAACTACTATTTAATATTGTTTTTCGATATATTTTCTCTTTAGGAATATCTGTTCCTGATTCATTAGATTCGGATTTTATAAGCCAAATGTTAAAACTTTTTCTATATTTTTTGAAGGGTTCTACAGAGAACATATACTTGACTAATCTTAAAACATCATTTTTAAATTTATTCATTTCATTTGTTGTATAGCCTTCAGCAATGAAAGCTAAATCTATTTTTTGAGAAGATTCTCCATTATCGATTAATTTTTCTGTTTGCGTAAAATATTTTTCAGGATTTATGAAATAGTTTTTCGGATTTATTTCAAGTTCAAAGACTTGTTTAAAAATACCATTTTTATTTCTACTGTATAATTTTAGAACGACTTCCTTTTTGGGGTAGGGTAGGTTAATTGTTTGTGGCATAGCCTTGTTTAGTGTTTTGGCTTCGGTAATTGTTTGCCACTCTTCAAAAAGAGTGCAAAATCCTTTCGAGAAAATAATTGAACTACTAGCTTTATCTATAACTTCAAACTTATATTTTCCATAATTGAATGTATCGACTAGATTTATTCTGGAGCCACCCCAAAAGGGTTCTTTTTTTAGTTTATTCAAAAAAATATGCTCTGCTTTTGAGTTTCCCGAGAATAAAAAATCTACTCGTAACGAATTTTCTGTAAAAAATTGATTGTATTTATTTTGTGAAAAACCAGAAACTCCAATAAGACAAAAGATAATGATATTGATATACTTCATAGTTAATGAAATTTAAATTTTTGTTAAATTTACTTTTTATGATAAAAAGTATGACTATGAATTTCGATTTTGGATTAATATTAAAAGAATGGTTTCTTAGTTTAGGTTTGTCTGAAAATTTAGCTTCTGTTCTAAAATCAACAATTATAATTTTACAAACAGGATTATTAGCCTATGCTGCTTATTGGATTACTAATAGAATTCTATTTAGAGTAATTCAGAATTTAGTAAAAAGAACAAAATATCAATGGGATGATATTATTTTTCATCCAAGGGTATTTAAAAGAATTGCACAAATTATACCTGCAATAATAATATTGGTCTTATCAAAAGCTGAAAATATACAAGAGTTTAGTGCTCCGTGGATTTATAAGGCTGTACACATATATATGATTTTTATAGGCTTATTGGTGCTCGATGCTTTAATCAATTCCTTGCAGATATTATATCAAACTTTGCCTATTTCGAAAGAGCATCCAATAAAAGGATATATACAAAGTATAAAGATCATTATTTATGCTGTAGGGATAATATTTATATTGTCTGTTATTTTAGGAAAATCGCCATCTATATTATTTGCAAGTTTGGGAGCTTTAGCTACAGTTTTATTATTGGTTTTTAAGGACACTATTTTAGGTTTTGTTTCAGGGATTCAGCTTTCGGCAAATCAAATGGTGAAGCCTGGAGATTGGATTACAATGCCAAGTAAAAATGCAGACGGAACTGTTCTGGAAATAAGCTTGAATACTGTTAAAGTACAAAATTTTGATAAAACAATAGTTACAATTCCTACATATGCATTAATGTCTGAATCGTTTCAGAATTGGAAAGGAATGGAAGAATCGGGAGGAAGAAGAATTGCTCGTTCTATTTTTATTGATTTAAAGAGTGTCAAGTTTTGTAATGCAGAAATGTTAGATAAGTTTAAAAAAATACGATTGATTAGAGAATATATTGAAGAAAAACAGGCGGATATTGACAAACATAATTTAGAGTTAGGTTTAGAACTTACAGATTTAGCTAACCGTAGGAGTTTGACCAATGTAGGTGTATTTAGAAAATATATAGAGTTATATCTAGAGAGCCATCCTAAAATTCATAATTTAGAGTCAAATTACACCCTTCTGGTTCGGCATTTACAACCTACAGAAAATGGATTGCCCATTCAAATTTATGCTTTTAGCAGAAAACAAGAATGGGCTGCTTATGAGCAAATTCAAGCAGATATTTTTGATCATATTTTTGCTATTTTATCAGAGTTTGAATTAAGAGTATTTCAGAATCCAACAGGAGATGATTTCAAAAATTTACTTTCAAGTTCTGTATAACTTTATTGTGTAATACAGTTACAGTTTAAATCCTAATATAACCATGTCATCAATTTGCGAAGAGTTGCCCATCCATTTTCGTATATTTAAATCAATAAGTTCTTTTTGTATTATTAAAGGTTTTTGATGTATTTCTAATAATAGATCATTAAATCTTTTTTTTCCGAATTTTTTATTGCGATCACAGCTTGGTTGATCAATAAATCCATCTGAGAATAAATAAAAAATGTCATTATTATGATATTCAATTTCATTATTAAGAAATGGAATTTCGATAGGTATTATTCCTATCGAGTTGCGAGTAGGTCTATATTCCATTAATTTATTATCTCGAATAAGATATAAAGGAATATTTGCTCCTGCATATTGCAGTATTTTTTTTGAATGATTAATAATACATAAAGTAATATCTATGGCACTTGTTTTTGAGTATTTGTTATCAATAGGGTTTAGTAACTCTTTAAGTTCATACCTAAATATTTCAAGTATTTGATTTGCTTTTAAGTCTTCTTTTCTTTGAGTTATTTCATTAAGTAACGACAGTCCCATTATACTCATAAATGCTCCAGATATGCCATGACCAGTGCAATCGGCAATTGCTATAATTGTTTTTTGATTTATTTGTTTTGTCCAATAGAAATCTCCTCCTACAATATCTTTAGGTTTGTAATAAATAAAATGATTAGGTAATGTTTTTGATAAAATAGATTCAGAAAACAATGCTGTTTGTAACCCTTTTATGTAGTGAATACTATCAGTTATCTGGCTTCGTTGCAATATTAATTTGTTATGTTGATGTATATTTAAAGAACGTTCTTCTTTGTAATTATTAAGTAATACCGAAATCATTAAAGAAATCAGAATAAATGAAAATATGGATGAGATAGATATGTCGTAGAACTGGGTAGTTGCATTTTTGTAATAAACAACACTATTGGGATATAATACCTCAATAGTGAATAAAAACCCAAGGTTTAATAAGAATAATGATATAATTAATAATTTATTCTTATTGCTAATAATGATAAATATAATAAGGACTAATAGATAAATGAAAATTATTGAACCTTGAGAACCACCATTTAAAAACCAAACAATAGATAAAAATATTACTGAATATATAATATAGGGGATTATTAATTTTTTATAAGTATTTCTGACCCGGGAAATATAATAACATGCAGAAAAAATAATAAACGAAACTAATGTAAGTATAGTTGAATATATGTTTAACTTTAATATGATATTGGTTGTTATTGCAAAAATAGTTGCTAAAGCAGATAAGAAACTAGCCGAATTAAAAAAACGATGCTCAAGCGAAAAAGTTTCTCGTTCTCCAAAAAAAAACTTAATGCAGGGTGGTTGCTCTTTGTATTTGTAATCTGACATTAACTATAAAATGTTGAATCGAGCTAATTTAGTTAATAAAAATTAATATATCAAAAGGGCTGGGGTAATAAATAAATCCTACTACCTAATTATAGTAGGATTTTACGTTTATCTTTTTTCTAATAAGACAATATTTTCAACATGATAAGTGTGAGGGAACATATCTACTGGTTGTACTTTAGTTACTTTGTATAAACTATCGAGTAGATTAATATCTCGTGCTTGAGTTGCCGGATTACAACTAACATAAACAATCTTTCTGGGGTTTGCTCTAATAATTGTATCTATCACATCTTTATGCATACCTGCTCTTGGTGGATCTGTTATAATAACATCAGGGGTTCCGTGTTTTTCGATAAAAGAAATATTTAATAAATCTTTCATGTCTCCGGCAAAGAAACTGGTGTTTGTTATTTCATTTATTTGTGAGTTTACTTTTGCATCTTCAATAGCTTCGCGAATATATTCTATTCCGATAACTTTTTTTGCTTGTTTGGCTACAAAATTTGCTATAGTTCCTGTTCCTGTATACAAGTCATAAACAATTTCGCTGCCTGTTAAATTTGCAAATTCGCGAGTTTTAGAATAAAGCACATAAGCTTGTTCTGAGTTTGTCTGATAAAACGATTTAGGTCCGATTTTAAATTTCAAATCTTCCATTTGTTCATACAAGAAATCGTTTCCTTTGAAAAGAATTACATCCTGATCGGTGATTGAGTCGTTTGCTTTTGAATTAACAATATACATTAACGATGTTATCTTAGGAAATTTATTAGCAATATGATTTAATACTGCGCTAATATTTTTTTCATCGTTATAATAGAATACAGCAATAACCATTATTTCGTCGGTGGTTGATGTACGTATTATTAAATTACGAAGAAAGCCTTCTTGATTACGTATATCAAAATAGCTTAAATTATTTTCGTCAGCATATTTCTTAAATTCAAGTCGTATAGCATTCGAAGGTTCTTTTTGTAGGTGACATTCTTTTATATCAACAATTTTATCCCATATTTTCGGAACGTGAAACCCTAAGGCGTTATTTCTATCTAATTTGCTATCGGTATTTATCTCTTCTTTAGTTAGCCAACGTTTGTTCGAGAAAGTAAATTCGAGTTTATTTCTATAAAATGTTGTTTTTTCTGAAGGTAATATATAATCAATCTTAGGAAGTTCGACTTTAGCAATTCGTTCTAAATTATCGATAACTTGTTGATGTTTATATTTTAATTGTTCGTTATAAGGAAGGTTTTGCCATTTACATCCTCCGCATACTCCAAAGTGCTCGCAAAAAGCTTTTATTTTAGTTTCGGAGTGTTTATGGAATTTAACAGGAATAGCTTCCATAAAACTTTTACGTTTTTTTATTACTTGTACATCTACTATATCTCCCGGAACGACTCCCGTTATAAAAATTACCTTTCCTTCAATCTTGGCTATAGCTTTCCCTTCGGCTGCTATATCAGTTATTTCCACATTTTCTATCAATGGTAACGATTTTCTTTTTCTTCCCACGTTTGCTTTCGATTTTAAATTTTTGCAAATATATAATTAACTTACATTTATGATATAAACATATTAACTATAATTAATGTTGGATTTTAAATTAGTTATAATCTGAGTTCGATTCTAAAAAAAAATACGAATTGATCAGCATCAATAGTTTTATATTTTATAGCAGCTTTTCTGTTTATTAATTAAAAATACGAACTAGTCATTGTTTACCTAAGATGCTTACTTGTTCTATCCCTCTCGGCCTATCTCTCATTTTGATGTTCTTGTGGTATTATCCTCTTTAAAAAGAGAATTTATTAATCATAGATTATTCTATCTCTGGGGAGGAATACTAAAACCAAATTATCAAAATTTGTCGATTTCAGAACCCTTCATGATTTCAAGATATATTAAAAATCATGAAGGTTCACGAGCGGGATGAGCTTCGGACTTGTGGGAGCGAGTATCTACTTGGTTCTTTGATCTCAAAGAATAGAAATGAAAAATTATCATGTTCTAGTGCCCTGAAACAAATAATATCTATATTTAAAAGCGACATACCCAAACACCTTGCGTAGGTAAGCGCAAACACCTTGCGTAGGTAAGCGCAAACACCTTGCGTGGGTAAGCGCAAATATCTTGGGCAGGTAAGCCCAAACATCTTGGGCAGATAAGCCCAAACACCTTGGGCAGATAAGCCCAAACATCTTGGGCAGGTAAGCCCAAACACCTTGGGCAGGTAAAGACTAGTTCGTATTTTTAATTAAAAGATAAAAAGACTGAAGATAATATTCTTTATTGAATTAGTTATAGCGAAACTTTTTATAATAATATTTGTAAATAATACAGACTAATAAAACTATATAAAAATGACAAATCAAGAAGATTTAAAACTGCTATTTACAGGAACAGAGATAAACTGTAATGTATTGAAAGATATTTTAAGCGACAACAATATTCCGGCACTTATAAAAAACGATATGAGTTCGTCAAAAATGGCTGGATTTGGGGTTAGTCTGGGGCTCGAAGCTCATATTTATGTTATTGAGAAAAATTTTGAGCAAGCTCAGAAATTACTCGAAGAATTTAAAAGCTCGATAGAATAAACCTTAGGTACACGTGCTATTTCGTCAGATCAAAATCATTACATGCAACTATATAAAAACAGAGATTCTGTTTTTTGTAAGCTGTATTTGCACCTAATATTTTAACTTTTCTTAAGAAATAAATTGAAAAAAAGCTTTGCTGTCGAGAGCAAAGCATATGTGAATTTAATTAGAATCGATTTAACCAACGATAACGACGCTTGTTATCGCCAAATTTAACACCAATCATAATTTCGTGCGATCCGTAGCTTATTCGTTGTATGTCGTTTAGCGAATAATCGAAAGCATATCCAAAATACATACGCTCAACTTTTACTCCTACCATAGTAATAAAAGCATTTCCGGTACGATACGAAAAACCTAACCAATAATCTTTTTTATAATATCCTTTTACAGTAATATCGGCTTGTAAATTAAAAACCTCTGTAGTTTTTAATAACAACGAAGGCTCAAGCTCAAAATCATTACCCATATCATATACATAGCCCGCTGTAAAATAATAATGTCGTAATTGTTGATAATCTGTAAAATTTTGATCTGAGCCGAATTTTATCGAAGCCTGAAATAAGTTTTTTACCGATAATCCAGTATAAAAAGAATCGAAAGTATAATATACACCAATAGAACCATCAGGAATTATCATACTTTGGCGAGCTTTTGCCAGCAAAGGATCATCAACAACAGTTTCTAAATCGCCAACATTTACCCTAAATTGATAAGCCGACAAAGATAAACCAAACGATAGTTGTCCTTCGTTTACAAATAAATGATAAGCATAAGTTGCTTCAATACCAGTTCTTCCTATTGGTCCATTTTTATCGTTGTAAATATGTCCTCCAATTCCTACCCTACCACTAGGTCGGCGTCGTTTGGTTTTGTGTCTTACCGAACGAGATTTAGAAACATAACTAGTTTTTGTTATTCGTGTTTGACCACTGATAGCTTGAGTTTTAGGGGCATCGTCGAAACCAGACCATTGTTGTCGAGCTGTCAAATTAAATGAAGTATAACCTTCGCTTCCGGCATAAGCCGGATTAAGCAAAAACTGATTCATTGTATATTGACTAAAGATAGACTCCTGCTGAGCTTCGGCAGAAAGAGTTATAACCAGTATTGCAAATATTATTAATAATATTCTTTTCATTCATTTTCTCATTCGTGACTTACTTCGTTGTCTGCCACATAAGCCTC
>JAKSCO010000208.1 GCA_022360575.1 Bacteroidales bacterium
ATTTTCGTGAATAATCTGGCAAAAAGCAGCCGAATTAAACCTTATCTTCTAAAATTTCACATTTTTACCGAAGCTTTAATAATGCTAGTTTAACATTTACGATGCCTCATAATCAAAATGCGGTTAAACAACGCTTTTTGAGAGACAGCTCGTCTACAGCACCTAGGCTGTTAGATAAAGCTTAATCCACCTGGTGGTATTAAGCAGCAAGCGCGTAGTTATTTTCGCCGTTTATAAAATTGAGTTCTGAGATTTACGAGCCAAAACACCAAGCTCGACATGCTTACACTCCAATTTACCTTACCGTCAAAACCAAGAACAGCCCCAAATAGGTTGTGCAAAGGTATAAAATCATAGCTTTATTCTATTATTCCTCGCTAATTTTTTTTATTTTAGGCGTTCTTATAATTCAAAAAATAATATTATTATGGCAAAAAGAATTAAGGTTGGCATTTTGAAAGAAACCAAAAGCCCGCCTGATAAGCGAGTACCAGCAACTCCGTTGCAGGTTGTAAAGCTCATCGATAAATTCCCGAATGTTGATGTGTGTATTCAGCCTAGTGATATTCGTTGTTATAGCGATGAAGAGTATAAATATCTGGATTTAAATTTACAGAAGAACTTAAGTGATTGCGAAATTTTATTGGGAGTAAAAGAAGTTGATGTTAAAACATTGATTCCAAATAAAACCTATGTATTCTTTGCGCATGTGGCAAAGAAACAGCCTTATAATCGACGATTGTTGCAGGAGATAATAGAGAAGAATATACGGTTGATTGATTATGAATATTTAACCGATTGTAACGAACAACGTATTGTTGCTTTTGGAAGGTGGGCCGGGATAGTAGGTGCTTATAATGGACTGCGTGCACGCGGTATACGTACTGACAAATTTGATTTAAAACCAGCTCATCAGTGTAAGGATATGGATGAGATGTTTGCTGGTTTGAAAAATGTAAGACTAAAGAAGAAAAAGATATTAGTGACTGGAGGTGGTCGTGTTGCTATGGGGGCTATGGAAACTCTAGATCAGTTGAACATAAAAAAAGTTTCAGTAAATGATTTTTTAAATCGTGAGTTCGATGAGCCTGTTTTGTGTAGAATCGACCCAGAACATTATGTTAGGCATAAAGGAGGAATGGAGTTTAATTTGCAACATTTTTTTAAACATCCTGATGAATATGAATCAACATTTAAGGCGTTTACAAAAGTTACAGATGTATTTGTTGCTTGTCATTATTGGGATCCAAGATCTCCAAAATTCATTTCAAAAGAAGATTGTTTGGATTCGGATTTTAAAATTACAGTTATTGCAGATGTTAGTTGTGATGTAAATGGACCTATTGCGTCAACTGTAAAAGCATCTACTATTGCATCTCCTTTTTATGGTTATAATCCACAAACAGGAAAAGCAGAGCCTCCGTTTGTTAATAAAAGAAATATAACAGTGATGGCTGTTGACAATTTACCAGGAGAATTGCCTCGTAATGCATCATCCGATTTTGGAATGAAATTGATTAATGATGTTTATCCTTCGTTGTTTGGTTGCGATGATATAGGTATGATTGAAAGAGCAACTATTACAAAAGAAGGAAAACTAACCGAAAAATATGCCTATCTACAAGACTATTTAGAAGGGAAAGAATAATGAGTAAGATTGATTTTTAGTCATCTTAAAAAGGGTTCTAGATAACCCTTTTTAATTTCTATATGATTAAAATTAGATTAGTTTTTATGTTTTAAATCTATTTTTAGTTTTATTTCAAAAACATTGGCTTTATCTTCTTTAATTAAAGAATAGTTTTTGTCTCCATAAAATAAATCAAGGCGTTTTTTAGCATTTGCAAGTCCTATTCCTATTCTGTATTTGTGGTCTTCGGATGAATAATTTGGATTTTTACTATTACTTATTTTAAAATAGAGAATACTGTCGTTTGTTTGAAGATCGATTTTTATCCACTTATTTTTTTCAGCTTTACTGGTTCCGTGTTTAAATGCATTTTCGACAAAAGTAAAAAGTAAAAGAGGAATAACGTACACATTTTCATGTGTGTCGGGGAATGAAACATCTATAGTAATATTGCTATACCTAATTCTTTCTAGTTCAATGTAATCTTTTATAACTTTAATTTCTTTAGATATGTGTGTTAAATTATTATTGCACTCATATAAGGTATATCTTAATATACTAGATATACGCTCGATTGATTCAGGAACAATAGGATTTGAAGAATCTATCGAAAGAGAGTATATATTATTTAATGTGTTGAACAAGAAGTGAGGTTGTAGTTGATTGCCTAAGGTTTTAAGTTCTGTATCAAAAATTTTTTGTTTTAAATTGGCTTTTTCGAAAGAGTTTGAGACATACTCCTTTAAAAATTTTAATGATAAAAATGATATTAATTGTAAGTATAATAGAACTCCTACAATAATTAGATGATTGAATGTAAAAGCTTTGTTTTTGAACGCTTCTAAACGATCAGGAATATGTTTGGGTATAAAAAGTTGGATATTTGTTATGTCGTCGAGTAGAGCAAGACTAACAAGGATAGTAAATAAAATACTTGAAAATAATATGAACTTTCTTTTGAGAAGAAGTTTAGGGATTAGATAATATGTAATAAAATAGGTTGTTGGTATTAGGTAGGTATAACCTAATAGTAATGAGGAAAATTGAAGTTTGAATTTTTCAAATAAAAATTCGGGATAATAGAACAACGTGAAAATCCAAGGGCATAAAATTGAAAAAGCAAGCCAATAGATAATGTGTAAAGTAACTCGTGTAGTTGTTACTGGTAATTTTTTCATCGGAATGTATTTTATTGTCTGTTCGTTTTTATTCGTATCGAATATATTGTGTTATATGTTCTTATGTAGATTTTGTTTCTGTTTAATTTGTCTTATTTAAAGAGTCGAGAGTGTTTAATTTATAACTTCTTCCAATAGGAAGTTTCTTTTCGCCTATTTCTATTGTTGTTTTTGTAAATGCTCTTACTTTTTGTGTGTTTATGATAAACGATTTATGAATACGTATGAATAGATCAGATGGGAGTCTATCCATAAAGCCATTTAGGCTGCTTTTGGTAATAATATTTGTGTTGTTAGTGTAAATTTTGATGTATTCGCGCATGCCTTCAATATATAATATGTCCGAAGGGATAATTCTGTATGTTTTGTTTGTATCTTTTACAAAAAGCTCATTTTGTTCAATGGTTTTCTGGGGTATTTTATGGATTGTTGTTTTTTCGCAAGGCGAAATTTCTAAAAATTTATTGATTGCTTTAAAAAAACGATCAAGGGTTATAGGTTTTAATAAGAAATCAATAACATCAAGGTTGAAACCATCAATAGCGTATTCTTTATGCGCAGAAGTTATTATTGTTTTTGGTTTTTTAATTAGTGACTTTAAGAAATCAACACCGTTAATCTCGGGCATTTGTATATCTAAAAATAATAAATCAACATCTTGTTCTTGAATTATCTTCGCGGCTGATATAGCATTTTCACATTCAGCTAAAATATTAAATTGTTTGAAATGACTTAGGTGGTTTCTAATTAACTTTCTGGCTAAAGGTTCATCATCTATAATAATACATTTTATTTCCATTAGATTATATCTTATATGTTGGCAAATGATTCTAAAGTGTTTTGTATGCGTTAATAAACTACTCTTGGTAGATTTATATTAATAAATAGCATTAATATTTTGCAAAAATAGTCAAAAAAATACAAGATGTATTAACGTTTTAGGTTTAAGAGAATATTTATATAAATATGTTCTTTAGATATTTATGTTTCGAAAGAGTAAATGACTATGAGTAATTGATATTTTTTAGGGTTTAGCTAGTTTGCTTTTCTATAAATGACATTTATAGATTCTGAGAGTGTGTTTGTATGTTAATTTTTTGAGTAACTAGATTAAATTTTTTTGCTAATAAATCAGAGAATACATTAGTGACGTGTTAAAATGAATAATGCAGAATTAAGATACTGGATTGTAGAAAGTTAATTGAGTGCTTGTTTTTGTATTTATTAGTTAAACGCCTAAAATATAATCATTTAAAAATTAATCTATGAAAAAATTAACAATTTTTCTTGCATTTCTGTTGTTTGTTGGTTTTCAGACAGCAGCTCAAGTGCAGATTTCAGGTAAAGTAACAGGAGCCAAAGATGGTTTGTCTCTACCTGGAGCGTCTATCGTTGTAAAGGGGAATTCCTCTATAGGTACAGCAACTGATTTTGATGGAAATTATTCATTAATAGTTCCAGAATCGGCTGAGGCTTTAGTTGTGACTTCTGTTGGGATGAAAACACAAGAGGTTATAATTAATGGTCGTTCGGAGATCAATATTGCAATGGAATCTGATGTTTTAGAAATGGACGAAGTTGTGGTTGTTGCTTATGGAGTAACTAAAAAATCTTCGTTTACTGGTTCGGCTTCAACTGTTAC
>JAKSCO010000179.1 GCA_022360575.1 Bacteroidales bacterium
AAATACTTTTGTCAGTTTGAGAATTACCCTTATCGGGCTTTTGATGGGCATTGCCGTGGGCACCCCCATGGGACTGTTGATGGGGTGGTACAAACCTGTGAATAATTTCGTACGTCCCCTATTTGAAATAATCAGGCCCATACCGCCGATCGCCTGGATCCCGTTGACGATATTGTGGATCGGCGTGGGGATGTTTGCCAAAGTTATGATCATATTCTTTTCGGCCTTTATCCCATGCATAATCAATTCCTTCGCGGGAATTAAGGGAACAAGCAAAACCCTGATTAATGTATCCAAAACATTCGGGGCAACCAACTTTGAAACTTTCTACAAAATAGGAGTTCCCTCTGCCATGCCTATGGTTTTTGCCGGTATGAGAATCGCCATGGGCGGTGCCTGGGGAACTCTGGTCGCGGCGGAATTGCTCGCGGCCAATGCGGGACTGGGTTACATGATTATGATGGGAAGGCAGTTCAGCCGACCGGATATTATCGTTCTCGGTATGATTGTCATAGGAGTATTGGGTTATTTATTTACTTATGTTTTTGAGAAAATTGAAAACTTCGTAGTAAGAGGGAGAGCTCATCATGAAGCCGGAGTTAAATAAAAAGAATCCTGTAGGCATTTTAACGACAATAATGCCCTATTTATCTATTTTAACTTTAATATTGATATGGTTTTCAGCCTCATCTGTCAATTCGGAATTAGTTCCCAGCCCCCTTATGGTGTTTGACAGACTGGTATTGTTATTCACAAAACCAATTAGCAAATTAAATATTTTCGGTCATATATGGGCCAGCCTGAAACGGGTCCTCATTGCATTGGCCTTCGCAACAATAATAGGTGTCACTCTCGGTGTCCTGATCGGCTGGAACAAGACGATGCGCAAGACATTGGGGACACTATTCGAATTGATCAGACCGATTCCCCCCATTGCCTGGTTGCCTCTGGTCATTATGTGGTACGGCATAGGGGAATTCCCCAAAATCGTCATTGTTTTCATCGGGGCTTTAATGCCTGTTGTCATCAACACCTATACGGGGATCAAGATGGTCGATC
>JAKSCO010000093.1 GCA_022360575.1 Bacteroidales bacterium
CTTATTATATATTTCTCGATATGTTTAATGTTTACTATACAAGAACGATGTATTTGTATAAATGAATCTTGAGGTAATTTCTGACTTAATTCTTTTATATTATAGTTTATTATGAAATCGCTATTGCAGGTATAAAGCTTTGTTTTTGTTTGCCATAGCTCGAAATAGATTATTTCGTTTAAATCGAGTAATACTTTTTGTGTACTTGTTTTAAAAACGAGTTTTTTCATGAATGTTTCGTTTTGTTAATAATTCAAGATTCCTTCTCCACTTGTTTATTCTTAAAACAGGAGAAAAGTAACCCTATAAATCTGAAGTATTTTTTTGCTATCGCAGTAACGCTTTGTTGTTGTGATAAATAAAATTTCATTCCTTTTGCTTTGATACCGGTCGCTTCGACTCGCGCTCAGCGACCGATTTGTTAAGTAGCAGAAAGCATCTTTTTTATTAAACTTGTGTTTTATCTATTCGTTTTCTTAAGATTAAAATAAACGGAATAGCAAAGAATGCTAAAGCCGAAGATATGGTATATGTATTAACCAAACCTACAACATCGCCCAATGTTCCAACAATAAGGTTAGTTAATGATATGGAGGTAAAAGATATAAACATGAAAGCTCTATAATTCCTGAGAATACAATTCTTAAATTGCTAAAACAAAATTTGAACAATTCGTGAAACCTACCCGAAATTTGGGGGGGTGTAGCATAAAAAAGAACGTCTCAAAAATTACTTTTGAGACATCCAAAAAGATTTACATGAATCTATGCAAACAGATGTTATTTTAAAACAAACCTCATCAATACAGAATATTCTAATTTTATTTTCTCAAATTCAATCTCGGGTATTACTTTATTTCCAGAAAATCCCCTAACCGACATTGACATATTAGCTACCATATGACTTTCTTTACGATAAGGATAAGTATTTAATTCCTGAATGTAAATAGCCTTACCTATACTTTGATTTATAGATTCTGTCATTAATATAGCTTTTTTCTTTGCAATCTTAATTGCTTTTAACTTTACGTTTGTTTTATATTTATTTATCTGAGAATGATCTATTCGGTCTATTGTAATATTTGAAATTCCTAACTTCTCTAACTCTTGAAAAACTTCACCTGCTTTTTGTGCCTTTTTAACTTTAAGCTCATATTCTTTCATCGAATAAATGGCATTGCTTTTTAACCAATAATTTTTGAAATTACTCGACATATCTTTTATAGATAAATCTGTTTTTACATTTACTCCTATTTTTGAAAGTTTATTTATCATCGATTTTTCTAAATTTTCGAGTTTTATTTTTCCTTTAAAATCCGATTCTTGAATTATAATTTTCAGATATATCTCATCAGGAACAACTTTTAATTCGGCTTTTCCTATAACCTCAATGTAATTTTGATCGATAAAATTTTTTGTCCCTGATTGCGAAAAGCAATTTAAGCTTAAAACTGTTAAGAATATAAAATATAACTTCTTCATACTATTTTTTATTGATATTATTTAAACATAAACCATCAAAAGTTTATTTTTCAATATATAAAACTTTTTCATCACATTTCATGCCAAACACAAATTATTCGAAAAACAAAATTAATTCGACTCTAAAATCTGGAACAACTCATCTAAATTAGGAGTTAATATAATTTCTGTTCTACGATTCTTCTTTCTTGCATCAGGAGCTTTTGAATTAATTATTGGATGATACTTGCTCCGTCCGGCAGCAATAATTCTACTACCATCAATTTTCGTATTAGACATTAATATTCGTACAATTGCAGTAGCTCTTTTTACGCTCAAATCCCAATTGTCTTTAATACTTGCTCCCGAAATATACGGAACATCATCAGTATGTCCTTCAACCATAATATTTATATCTGGATTTGTAGCTAAAACATCAGCTAGTTTTTTTAAGGCATTTACTCCCTTAGTATCAATTGTAGTACTTCCAGATTTAAATAGTAATTGCTCATCTAACGAAACATAAACTTTTCCGTTTTTCATTTCAACAGCTAATCCATTATCAGCAAAACCAAGCAAAGCCATCGATACTTTGTCTTTTAGAACACTAACTACGGAATCTTTTTTACTCAAAATGCTTTCTAGTTCTACCAATCGGGCATTTTTTTCTTCCAATTCGGTTTTGTATTTATCTAATTTGCTTTGCTCTAAACTTAAATTACTTTCAAGCAATCTTAACCGATCTTCTTTTTCTATAATTCCTCTTTGTGTATTTTGCAATTCCTCTAATAACTCCTTTGTCTCTTGAATATTCCCCGAAAGTAATTGTTCTTGCGATAATTGTAAATTATTATATTGTCTATTTAACTTATCATATTTCATATCTAACAAATGATAGGTTTTCCCTCTCTCTAAGCTATCTGCTTGCATTTCTTCAAGCCTGGTTTTAGTTATATCTAACTTCGATTTTAATTCAGTATTAGCAACATTCAAATTCTTATTTTCATGCTTAGTTATTTCAAGTTCTTCTTGACACTGATCGTTCTTTAATTGTAAGTCATCAAACTGCTTTGTAGGAACACAAGCCCCTAAAACAGATAAAATTAAACCGAAGACGATAATAGATTTGATTTTTAATTGCATATCAACTATTTTAAGTTTGTTTTGTTAAATATAAAAATAATAGAATAAAGCAAAGATATAAAATAAGAATAGCAATATTGCGTTAAATACAACGTAAATTATTATATCTTTGCCTTGTTATTAATACAAAAATGTCGATAGGATTATTAGATAAAATATTGTTCCCGAAAGATTTAAAAAAATTAGATTTAAATCAATTACCACAATTAAGTGAAGAGTTACGACAATTTATTATTGATGTTGTTTCATCTAATCCGGGACACTTTGGAGCTAGTTTAGGAGTTGTTGAGCTAACTGTAGCTTTACATTATATATTCGATACTCCTAAAGATAAAATAATTTGGGATGTAGGACATCAAGCCTACGGACATAAAATACTTACCGGAAGAAAAAATGAGTTTCACACCAATCGCAAGTACAAAGGATTGAGTGGTTTTCCTAATCCTTCTGAAAGCGAATATGATTCTTTTGGAGTAGGACATTCGTCTACATCAATTTCGGCAGCCTTGGGAATGGCTCGTGCAGCTAAATTCAAAAATGAAGAAGACAAACAAGTCGTTGCTGTTATTGGCGATGGTTCTATGACAGGAGGATTAGCTTTCGAAGGGTTAAATAATGCAGGAATCGAAAACACAAACCTGCTTGTAATTCTTAACGACAACAATATGGCCATCGATCCAAATGTTGGAGCTCTTAAAGAATACTTACTTGATATAACCACATCTAAAACATACAATAAGTTTAAAACAGATGTTTGGAATATGCTAGGCTATTTGAATAAACTAGGACGTAATTATCAGAAGCTAGCACAACAAATAGAAAATGCTATAAAATCATTTTTACTTAAACAAAGTAACTTATTCGAGTCGCTTAACTTTAGGTATTTTGGGCCTATAGATGGACATGACGTAGTATATCTTGCAAAAATCCTTAAAGATTTAAAAGATATAAAAGGACCAAAACTATTACATGTAATAACACAGAAAGGAAAAGGGTTTAAACAAGCCGAAATAAACCAAACTACTTGGCATGCCCCAGGAAAATTCGACAAACATACCGGTGAGATTTTAAAGATAAAATCAGACAAATTAATTCCTCCGAAATACCAAGATGTATTCGGGCACACAATTGTCGAACTCGCAAAGCAAAACAATAAGGTCGTAGGTATTACACCTGCCATGCCAACAGGTTGTTCGTTAAATATAATGATGAAAGAAATGCCTGAGCGCACCTTTGATGTAGGAATTGCAGAACAACATGCGGTAACATTTTCGGCAGGTTTAGCAATTGAAGGAATGCTCCCTTTTTGCAACATATACTCATCCTTTATGCAACGAGCATACGATCAGGTAATTCACGATGTAGCACTACAAAATTTAAATGTTGTATTCTGCCTCGATAGAGGAGGCTTAGTTGGCGAAGATGGAGCTACACACCATGGAGTATATGATTTAGCTTATTTTCGTAGTATCCCAAATATTATTGTATCTGCTCCTATCAACGAAGAAGAGTTACGGAATCTTATGTACACTGCTCAACTCCCCAATAAGGGAGTATTTTCGATACGTTATCCTCGCGGAAGAGGTGTTATGCCTCAATGGGAAACTCCTTTTAAAGAAATTGAAATCGGGAAAGGGGAAAAAATACGAGAAGGAAAAGATATAGCTGTACTATCAATTGGACATATCGGGAATTTTGTTATCGAAGCAACAAAAGAATTGGCAAAAAAACGTATTGATGTGGCTCATTATAATATGCGTTTTGTAAAGCCTATAGACGAAAATATATTGCACGAAGTTGGTAAAAACTTTAAAACAATTGTAACAATCGAAGATGGAACTATTGTTGGAGGTTTAGGAAGTGCTGTACTTGAATTCATGAACGATCATGGATACATGGTTAAAGTAAAACGATTAGGCGTTCCGGATAAATTTATTGAACATGGAACTCCGCAAGAACTTTATAAAGAGTGTGGTTTCGATACTAATGGAATCATTGAATGCATAAAAAATCTAGTAAAGCCTAATTTATTATCAAATGTAGGTTAGTTTTATCTCGTAAAAATTTGCGAATGTAAAACAATTCTATATTTTTGCAATTCTAAAATGTTACCATGCCTGGATGGCGGAATTGGTAGACGCGCTGGTCTCAAACACCAGTGAACGCAAGTTCGTGCCGGTTCGACCCCGGCTCCAGGTACAAAAAAACAAAGACCCTCTAAAAAGAGGGTTTTTTTATATTATATTTACATATCATAAAACAACACTCAGATGTGTAAGAACAAAATAATTCACCCATATAAAGAAAAACAAGCCGAATATGATAAACGCTATTTGGAAATGGCGCAAATCTGGGCTAAAAATTCATACTGCAAGCGAAAACAAGTAGGAGCTTTAATTGTCAAAGGGAAAATGATTATATCCGATGGATATAATGGGACTCCTGCCGGATTCGAAAATATCTGTGAAGATGAAGACAATAAGACAAAACCTTACGTTTTACATGCCGAAGCAAATGCAATAACAAAAGTAGCAAAATCAAATAACAGTTCAGATGGAGCAACTCTATATGTAACAACATCTCCTTGCGTCGAGTGCTCAAAACTCATTATTCAGTCGGGTATTAAACGTGTTGTTTTCAACGATAAATACCACAATGAAGATGGATTAGATTTATTAAAAAGAGCAAAAATAGAAGTTCAACAACTAAAAATATAAGATACACATGTCAAAAATTAATAAAATATATCTCCCTATACTATTTGCTATAATTTTAGTTATTGGAATATTTCTTGGAAAATCATTAAATAAGAATCCCTATATCAATTATGCACAGATGGTGCAAGCTAACAGTAAACTAAGCAGAATTGTTAGTTATATCGAAAATAGATATGTTGATACTGTTTCAAGAAACAAATTAGAAGAAGCTGCTATTCCGGCTATGCTAAGCGAATTAGATCCTCATTCGGTATATATTCCTGCTAAAGGAATGAAGTCTGTTCGAGAAGATATGCAAGGAAACTTCGAAGGGATAGGAGTTGTGTTTAATCATCAAACCGATACATCTATTATTATTAGTGTTATCTCAGGAGGACCTTCGGATAAAGTAGGAGTACAACCTGGAGATAGAATTATTAAGGTTAACGACTCTTTAATTGCCGGACAAAATATTTCGAGCAACGATGTAGTTAAAATGTTAAAAGGAGAAAAAGGAACTACAGTTAAGGTTAGTCTTAAGCGTAAAAACGTATCGAAATTAATTGATGTTGAAATTATCCGAGACAGAATTCCATTATACAGCATCGATGTTTCGTACATGGTGAATAAAGAAATTGGTTACATAAAAATAAATCGATTTGCCGAAACAACTTTCGACGAATTTATTAATGGCTGCAAAAAACTTAAAAAACAAGGAGTAAAAAAACTCATTGTAGATTTAAGAGGAAATACAGGAGGATACATGCTTGCTGCAACCAATATTGCCGATCAATTTTTAGGAGCAGGAAAGCTTATAGTTTATACTCAAGGAAAAGCAAGTCCTCGACAAGAGATATATTCTACATCAAGAGGTATTTGTAAAAATTTAGATGTAATTGTTTTACAAGATGAATTCTCTGCATCGGCTAGCGAAATATTAGCAGGAGCAATACAAGACAACGATAGAGGAAAAATAATTGGACGTCGATCTTTTGGGAAAGGCTTGGTTCAAGAACCCTATCAACTATCTGATGGGTCGGTAATACGATTAACTATTGCCAGATATTACACTCCTACTGGACGAAGCATTCAGAAACCTTATGATAAAGACAAATCAAAATATTATAATGATTTAAACGAAAGATATCTTAACGGAGAATTCTCGGAAGCTGATAGTATTCATTTTAACGATTCGCTTAAATTTGTAACTCCCGAAGGAAACATTGTTTATGGAGGGGGAGGAATCATGCCCGATATCTTTGTTCCGCTAGATACTTCTGGCTTATCAAAATATTATGCCGAAGTATTAAGCAAAGGGATTTTATATACTTTTGCTTTTCAATATGCCGATAAAAATCGTAATGTTTTAATGAAATATAAAAGTGCAAAAGCAATTAACGATTATCTAGAATCTATTAATATATTCAATCAGTTTGTTAAGTTTGCTAAAGGAAAAGGAGTCAATAAATCGACAAAAGGATTTGATGCATCTAGACATAGAATTAATACATCAATAAAAGCTTCGATTGCACGAAATATTATTGACAACGAAGGTTTCTATCCTATTATGGAAGATCTCGATGTTACCATCAAAAAAGCTATCGAATATTTCGAAACAAATTAAAATATAATATTTACTATTTCTTTAAAGCTGTCTGAATAATTGAAAGACAGCTTTTTTTATATTTCTTTTTTTAATGTGTAATAATTTATTTTTTCTCGTGTCAAAAGGGTAAACAGAAAAAATAAAGAAGATATGAAATCAATTAAAAATTTAATCTTATTGTTATTAGTAATAACAACGATTAGCGCAACAGATATTTTTGCTCAACGAGGAAGAAATCAATTTAACCAAGGAAATACAAATGCAAACTACCAAAATAGATTTTGCCTAATGATTCCGAATCTTACTCAGGAACAAGAGACAAAAATAGAAACTCTACGAATGGGTCAACTAAAAGACATGAATCTTTATAGAAATAAGATGGATGAGTTAAGAGTAAAAAAACGTCGTCTTATTTACGAAAATGCCAGTACTGCTGAAATAAATACTGTTATAGACCAAATGACAGCACTAAAAAACAAACAAACAAAGATGAGGGTGGAACATCATAAAAAAATCCGAAACCTACTTACAGAAGAACAACAAATATATTTTGACAACTATGTTAATAATGGATATGGCAGAGGAAGAGGTATTCGAGGAAATGCAGGTAGAGGGCGAGGAATGAGATGTGGACGTGGAATGCGCACAAACAATAGATACTAGACACAGTTATGTGCAATTAATCATAAAAGGGAGTTTTGCTCCCTTTTGTTTTTTATGTACTTTTAAATGGTCAAAAATTACATAAATACTTATAACCAATGAAAGCTTCTCGCATAACAAGCAGTTTATTAATTGCCTTTGCTTTTGTATTAATTTGCATCTACGGAAAAGATTTAATAGTTCCTTTTGTTTTAGCTCTTATTTTTTGGTTCTTGATAAAAGAAATAAGAGACATGCTTAATCGAATTGATTTTATCAATGAAAAAATTCCAAATATCGTTCTCAATATATTTGGTTTTGCTTTTATATTCTTAATTATAGGTGCTATAGTAAAAATTTTAAGTATTAATATTCAGCAATTATCTACAAAGCTTCCTCTTTATCAAAATAATATTACGCAGATAACCGAAATTATTAATTCTACATTTAATATCGATATTATTAACTTAACCAAGAAATTTTTGGGCGAATTTGAATATACTAAGCTTTTATCAAACCTTTTTAGTTCGCTAACCGATATTTTTGGCGATGCTTTTCTCATTATAATATATACACTGTTTCTATTACTCGAAGAGCCTTTCTTTTCGAAAAAAATAAAAGCGATTTATACCAATACCGATAATCAAAAAGAAGTAAATTTAGTTTTACGTCAACTGGATAAATCAATCGGACGTTATCTTTCGTTAAAAACTCTTATAAGTTTTCTTACAGGGCTATTTAGTTATTTCGCTTTATTATTTATTGGCTTAGATGCTCCACTATTTTGGGCCTTCCTTATATTTCTGATGAATTATATTCCTACAATTGGCTCGATGATAGCAACGATCTTCCCTGCAATTTTTGCAATGCTTCAGTTTGGCGAACTTATGCCGGGTATTTGGACTTTAGCTGTAGTAGGAATAATACAGCTAATAATTGGGAATTATGTTGATCCTCGACTTACAGGAAATACTTTAAATGTAAGTCCTTTAGTTGTTATTTTAGGGTTAATGTTTTGGGGAGCTATATGGGGAATTATAGGAATGATACTTAGTGTTCCGATTTCTGTTGCAATGATTATTATTTTCGCTGAGTTTCCACGAACTCAGTCTATCGCTATTTTACTCACAAAAGATGGTCGTTTTATAAGTAAAAACGAATAAAGGGATTAACGAATTTTAATCTTTAAAGTAAATTTCTTAATCGATTCTACTGACAATCCTCTTTTTATTGTTGGTTGCCAATTTCCTATTTGCATAATTGCTTGTTCAACACTTTGCTCTAGTAATTTATTTGTCGAATTTCTAAACTCGATAAGTTCAATATCTCCCGATTGAGAAATATTAAGTAATATCTTAAGCCTATACTTTCCTTTAATTCCAGACAATTTAGAGTAATTAATTGTTTGTATAATCTTCTGTTTATATTCTTTTAAGCTTAAACCCTGTGGAGGTTGGGCTTTTTGCGTTTTTATACTTTCCCCATAAGCAGTAACAACAACCTCGTCCATTACCAAATAGTCCGATTCCATATTTACTAAAATAGTCGAATCTTTCTCAATACTTATTTCTTCAGATTTTAACCCTATAGATTGAACCACTATTGTTTTCGATCCAGAATCGGAAGCCAGATTAAGAATAAAGTTACCATCAATATCTGTTTGTGTTCCTATGCTGTTATCATCCTTATCAACAACAGAAACACCGGGCACAGGAAGATTTTTATCGTTAATTACTCGACCTTTTATTGTTATTCCAGTTTCTTCTTCCGAATAAATTTCAGTTTTGCTCTTTTCGTCAAATAGCTCTTTTTCTTCTTCAATACGGATACTACGAGTAATATTTTCTGTTTGTGGTTGCTCTAAAATATCTTCGCTTATTTCAATATCATCAGCTATATCCTCTTCTTCATATTCAATAGAAACAATTTTCTTCTTCTTTTTTTCTTTTTTTTCAGGCTCTATTTTATCGGCAATAAGATTTTTATATACTATAGTGTCTTTATTTATTGTTTTATTAATTTCTTCGTAAGTTTTAGTAGCAATACTATCGGCAATTACAATACTTTCTGATAGTTGTTCTTTTATATCATTTGTTTTTTTAGATAAATCACTAAAAAAGAAAATGCTTGTTGCTACACCAAGCAACAACAAAATACCAGCAGCATAATGTAACCAAGTTGGAATTAAAGTTCGGGTCGTTTTTGTTCTTCTATCAATATTTTGTTTTAAAGAAATGATATCCTGTTCTAAATCCGAGGCATTTACCTTATATAAGCCATCTAAGGCTTCTTGCTCAAAAGCATCACACATTATTTCTTTTTCAAAAATATGTCGTTCTTTATTTTGCATTCTGTTTTTCAGATACGCAATAAAGTTTTTATATGACAGGTTCGATTTAGACATTTTATTTGATATTCTATTCTAAACAATTCTTTAAATTCCGTTTCCCGTTTTGGATATAACTTTTCACTTTCTTTTCGTTTAACAATAGGTCTTTAGCTATTTCGCGATAACACTTAGACTGATAATAAAATAAATCGATGCACTTTCGTTGTTCTTCTTTCAACTTATCAATACAATCTTTAAGTTTCTTTTCAAGATTACAATCTCGGTCTTCATCAATAGGATGCAAGATTTTAGTTGATTCCATAAAACAATCCGAAGAAAACTTATCGAAATTTACTTGTTCCGATTTTTTCTTTCTGATTTCCATCAAACAGAAATTTTTTGTTAATACATATAGCCAGGCTTTAAAATTCTTTATCTCAAACTTAGGTATCTCTGTAATTAGCTTTTCAAAAATCCTATTTACAGCATCTTTGCTTTCTTCTCTGTTATTTAAGTATTTTAAGCATACTCCGTAAACTAAGTGAATATAGTTGGTATATAATTTTCCTAAAACTTCAAGGTCGCCACTTTCGACATACAAGCTTAGTAAATCTAAATCAGAATTTGATTTTATATTTTTAATATTACGAATCACTCAGAATAAGTCTATTATAATTTTTCTTTATTTTTTTAAAAATCTTTTTATGGATTTTTATCTCGGATTGCACCCTATAAGAAAACAAATATCAATTTTAAAATTTAAAATTATGAAAAAAAATGTATTCCTTATCCTCATTAGTCTATTTGCTTTAAATTTTAATTTAAGAGCACAAATAATAACAGGAACAGTTATTGATAAAGAGACCAAAGAAGCCTTGCCCGGGGCTGCTGTTATCCGAAAAAGCATTAAAAATATTGGAACTTCTACCGATATAGATGGAAAATACTCTATTAGAGCAAACGAAAATGATATATTGGTTTTTTCTTGTATTGGATATAAAACCATCGAAGTTAAAGTTCTTGAGAAAAAAGTAATTAATATTGAGATGGAGCAAGAGCAGCTAGAACTAGATGAAATTGTTGTTGTTGCATATGGTTCTCAAAATTCATTCAGACATAAATCTCGTGGTTTTGAGCAACAAGTATTGTCTTTCCCAGGTTTCTCTGGGCAGAAATACAATACCGAAGATTATGCCATTGTCAACGAAAACGGTTATAAAGAAACGATAAAAGCTCCTTTGTCGACATTTTCGATTGATGTTGATGCTGCATCTTACAGCAATGTACGAAGATTCTTAAAAGAAGGACAAAAACCCCCAGTAGATGCTGTTCGTATCGAAGAAATGATTAACTATTTTAATTATGATTATCCGGAACCTAGAGAAGAAAAGCCTTTTGAGATATACCAAGAAACTGCATCTTGTCCGTGGAATAGCGAAAATGTATTATTACATATAGGATTGCAAGCCAAAAAGGTGAAAATGGACAATTTGCCTGCATCAAATATTGTATTTTTAATTGATGTTTCGGGTTCGATGGATGAACCTAATAAACTTCCGTTATTAAAAAAATCATTCAAGATGCTTATTCAACAATTGCGTAAAAAAGACAAAGTAGCAATTGTTGTTTATGCCGGAAATTCTGGCTTAGTATTACCCTCGACAAGTTGTGACGAGAAACAAAAGATAGTGGCTGCTTTAGAAAAATTAAATGCCGGAGGATCAACTGCCGGAGCTGCAGGATTAGAATTAGCGTATAAAGTTGCTCGCGAAAATTTTATCCCAAAAGGAAATAATAGAATAATACTAGCTACTGATGGAGATTTTAATGTAGGCATATCTAGCAATTCGGAAATGGAACGCCTAATCGAAAAAGAACGCAAAAATGGAATATTTATCTCTGTTTTGGGCTTTGGAATGGGAAATTACAAAGACAGTAAAATGGAAATTATTGCCGATAAAGGAAATGGAAACTACTCGTATATAGATAATCTATTAGAAGCAAAAAAGGTTTTAGTAAACGAGTTTGGAGGCACTCTGTTTACAATAGCTAAAGATGTTAAGATACAAGTAGAGTTTAATCCTCAAATTGTTGAATCGTACAGACTAATTGGATACGAAAACCGAATGTTAAACAACGAAGATTTCGAAAACGACAAAAAAGATGCAGGCGAACTAGGCTCAGGACATACGGTTACTGCTTTGTACGAGATAAAATTAACAAGCAAAAACTCATCGAAACAAAATAAGCTTAGATACCAATCGGCACAAACAACTCCAATTGCCAAAAAAGGCAACGAGATTGCTACAATTAAATTTAGATACAAAAAACCCGAAGCTGACAAGAGTATCTTAATCGAAAAAACAATTCCTTATAAAAAGAACTCTTTAGATAAGATGTCTGATAATTTCAAATTCTCGGCAGCAGTAGCTAGTTTCGGAATGTTACTACGCAACTCAGAGTATAAAGGAAAAACAAGTTTCGACTCGATTATTAATATGGCAGCAAAATCGAAAGGCGACGATAACGAAGGTTATCGAAGCGAGTTTATTCAATTGGTAAAACTTGCCAAGCATCTTTAAAAATGCTTGGGCTTGCTAAATAACAAATGAACATCAAGATGAGGAATTTATAAAAATGAATAATTTTTATCTCTCATTTTGATGTTCTTTTGATATTACTAAAGCAAATTAAACTAAATATTGTTGTGTTTTTAATAATTTTTTCTGTACAATTGCAATCTTATCCGCATATATATTGAATTAGAGAAAGAGAGTTTAAAATTAGAATCGATAATCTAAATGAAAATTTTAAACCTTATGATTAATTTAATATTAGAAGACTTTTCTTATTCCGATATCATGTATGAATGGTATTCATCATACATTTTAATGTAAAAAGAATTCGATGAAATTAATATATGCATGTCTTTCTCTTCTTGTTTTTATACAAGTAAGTTTTTCTCAATTGCCTAACGATTCATATTATGATATAATTAATGAAGCTGAGAACTTTTTTTTTGAGAAAGATTACATCAAAGCATTAGGCAATTATCATCGAGCTTTCGAAAAATACAATACACCTCGTGGTAATGATTATTACAATGCAACAATAGTTGCTTTTTTGTCGGATAATGAGAATTTGGCATATCAATATCTTGAAGAAACTGTAAATAGAGGTTATACAATTGAATTTCTAAAAAATCCTATCATCTTAGGACTAACAAAAGATAGCACTAAATGGAGTTTGTTTGAAAGTCGATATGAGAATTTACATAATACATATCTGAATCAGTTAAAATCGCCGATAATAAAAGAATTAAATAATATGTTGGATCAAGATCAGATATCAACATTTAATATTAAATCACAACAAAGTCTTGATAGTTTATATTATAGCAATATATATAAGTTAATAAGATTGATAAAAAAAGAACATTCAGCATGTGTTGAATCGTTTAATATGGAATCTAGGAAACTTCAAAGTATTTTCCCTTTAGTTATTTTAAGACATTATTTTGGAATGATAAACAGGGCATTTTATTATCCAGAAGAACACAAAGGTGAGTTTTATACAAAAGCTTTAGAAACTAAGAATATTATTGAAGAAGAATTATTGAACCTAATTAGAATAGGGAAAATATCACCTGTTTTAATTTCAGAAACATATTGTTATAATAGTCCAAAAGCAATATTTGGGAAGCTAGGAGAAAACTTTTGCCGATATATTATTACTCCAAAGGATGAGTATATTATGATTGAATATATTACAACTCAACAAAATTATTCGAGAAATAAAGTTGACTCAATAGATATAAATAGGCAAAGATGGTTTATGCCAAAATTTGAGGAATCTCTCAAATTAACAAATGATATGAATCAATTAACAGATAGTGTCCGCAAAAACTCAAATAAACATTTTAATTATACAGGAAAGTTAGCTGCAAATGAGTTTTTCCTTTCAAAATTAGATAGTCTTGAGTTTAGAAGAAAATATACCCAGAAAATAATCGATAATGGATATAAGGTAGAGTGTTTTTATTTAGGAATTGATAAGGGTTGGAGACTACCCAAAAAGTTTTTAAAAAAGAATAAGAGGTACTAATTCCTAAGGAGGAATATTATGAGAAACGAATTTATACTATCAATTATTTTGCTGCTTATAGGAGGTCCTATAACAATTTGGGCAATAATAAAATCAACAAATAAAAACAAGGATGATGATACTGGCAAGAATCAAAAATAACTTACGACATACTTGATGAAATATTATTTGTAAAATTTAGAATAAATCAACCTTAAAATAACATAAAAAAAGCACAGCCTCCAAAGCTGTGCTATATACATTAAAGACTAGTTCTATTCTGTTAGTTTTTCTGACTTAATTTATCTGAAAGTAAATCCACTGCTTTATTCAGAACAACATCATTATTATTTATAATATCTTCAATTGTTTCTTCGATAAAAATATCTGGAACAACTCCAGTATTAACAAATTTTTTCCGACTATATGGATAACAAATTCTACGTGTGCAAACTCTACAATAACCTCCATTTGGTAAGTTTCGGATAACTAAAGGAGACCCTGTAGAACCTCCTGTTTCTTGTCCTATAAAAATTGGTCTATTGGGAATTTCATAGAGATTTACTAAAAAATCTTCTGCGGCAGAAAAAGTATAACGCCCAATTAATATAACTACAGGAACGCGAATGCTTACAATAGAATCTGGGATGTTAATAGTATCAGGTGGGACATGCCGAATTTCTCTATTTTCAAAATAAGCTTTATAATCTTCTTTCCAATTTGAATTTGCTTTTTTAACTCCATCGTTTATCCTTGTTTCCCATGCATAATTCAAAAAACTTTCATTATGTAATAATAAGGATTCTAAATACCAAGCTGTGTTTGTACTTCCTCCTCCATTCTTTCTTAAATCAATTATTAGCCCTTTAGATTTATATATTTCAGGTAATAGATTATTGATTTGATTTATTATTTTTTTATCTGGATAGAAACTCTTGATATTTAAATAAGTTATCCCATTTTTTAACTTTTGTAAGTAAACTCTTTTTCTGATGCTCGAGAATTGCATACCCCAATGTTCATCCTTAGGAGTTCTTGTCGCTTCTCCATTCCTCTGTAGTTTTATTTCTACCGAATCTCCAGTTGTTTTTATAATTGTAGCATTAAAATCTTTCCATTTAAAATCTTGATGAATTTTACTGACACCTTGCATCCAAAGATTCTGTTTTGTAGATGCAGAGACATATGGAAATATAGAGTCCTTTAAAAATTTTTTTGTTTCAATTCCTGATATTTTAATTACTTCAGCTCCTACCCATGTTGAATCTAACTTATGGCTTTTCAATACAGAGACAATGTATACCTTTTCTTTAACATCTTTCAGTCGCATCGGAAAGTAATCCATATAGTTTCTAAATTGAGAGCCATCAAATACTTCTGTATGTCCATCTTTAAATGAAGCTACAAACTTTTTTAATAACTGATAATATTCAAAATCATTTTTAGAATATTGTACTTTAGGAATGTAAGAATAATATAAACTATCAATATTAAATTCTAGCTGATCAATATTTACAAAATTATATTTGATTTCACTCCAAAGTAAGCTTAGGTAATATAATTTATCATTTTTGTTTATACTATTGGGGATTGATTGTGATTTACTTAAAAAGACAAACAAAAAAATGCAGGTCAGTATACTAAATAATTTCTTCATGGTAATATCTTTTTAACATTTCATCAATAGATAATTTTAATCCATTGTAATTACAAATTTTATCAAAGTTATCGGGGTTAATTTCTAAAACTTTTTGACTACATGGTCCATAACAAGCAGGTAATAAGTCGCAATTTAAACACATTTCATTTTCATATCTTTTCTTGCCAAATCTTTTGTATTGTTTACTGAAATCCCAATCAATGAAACCTTCAGAATCTAAAATCCCTTCTCTGTTTTCTTGTAAAAAATCTCGTGCAGTACACTTGAAAACATCTCCGTTATAATTGATTATAGCTTGTTCTAGCCGGTCGACATAACAAGCTTGTACTAACTGAATGTTATATTCGCTTAGTTTAAATCCCTCTGCTTTAAAAATTGCTTTTATTTTATCTACATTATAGTAATATTGATTATTATCTTTTATTTGCCAAACTCTTTGAAATGATACTTCTATCTTTTTTCTATTTTCTTTATTAATATCTTCTATTATGTCTACTGAACTTTCTAAATTTTGATCAGTGAAATTAATCCTTAATACTAAATTTATGTTGTCTATATGAGAGCAAAGCAAGTTAATATTATTAACAGTTCTTTGATAGGTATTAATGCCTTTTTTTACTTTTTCATGATAGTATTTGTTCCCATCTAATGTTATTTGAAAATTATTTAATTTTATACAATTAAATTTATCTATCATTGATTCATTAACTAAAAGTCCGTTGGTGGTTATCTGATTAGTAAACCCAATTTTATTTTTTTTACAAATATCTTTTGCTTTTAGAGATAGAGGATAAACTACCTTTTCAAAACCTATCAATGGTTCTCCTCCAAACCAATCTAAATCTATTTTTGTTACTTTATCGACATCTATTTTATAATTAATGTGTTTTATTATTCTTTGAAAAACATCTTTAGACATTAGTTTAGGATCTTTTGTTTCGTAACAATACCAACATCTATAATTACAATTTAAAGTTGGTAAAACTGTTAGTCTATAAGATGTATTTCTGAATATCTCAACATTATAATCTGAGTTAATCCAGTCCATTTCATTTATTTCAGCCTTTATAATAAATTCAAGTTTTAATAATAATGAAAATAAATTTGGATTTATCTCTTTTAATGAATCTATATTATTTTTAGTTTGTTTTAGTTGGTTATATTTTTTCCCTTCAAGAATAATTATCTGTTTATTAAGTAAATTTAAACAGACAACATCTTCGTTGTATTCTAAAAAATACAAGTAACTATTTAATTTAAATTTATTCATGTAAATAATTTATGTAGACTTCTGTTAAAGAGTATTGCCCCTTTTTAATGGGGAAAAATTAAGGCTATTACAACAGCCTTAATTTAGAATAAGTTATATCTAAACATAAGTTCATGTATTTTATACTTTAAACACAAGTACAACTACAACCAAACTTAGAGTTGTTATTAGATATTACAGAGTGATTATTATAATAACAATTACATCCATTATCGTCATTTGTATTAATAATATCTGAAGGTAATCCTTGATTTAGCCCTCCTTTGATTTCGGCTAACTCATCCAGTGATAGATTTATCTTTTTCTTCATAATTAAACACATTGACAGGAACAACCACTAACAGAGTTATCATTGTTAATAACAGAATAATTATTATAAGAACAAGAACAATCGTCAATTTTATTTGTATTATTGACGTCTGAAGGTAATCCTTGATTTAGCCCTCCTTTAATTTCGGCTAATTCATCTGATGTTAGATTTATTCTTTTTTTCATAAAAAAAAATTTAAGGTTTATAAATAGTTTAAATAAAGTGTTCGAACACTTAGCAATAATAATATTAATAATAATAATCATCAACAAAAAAGTTAACTTTTTGTGGTTGGTTTGTTGTTTAAAGAATTTAGATTTATGTTTTTGTGATATCAAAAATTGCCCTAGTATGGATAAAAGTTATGGAAACATAGATAACACTTCGTTACTAGATGTTGTAAATAGCAAAGAGTTTCAGTTTTATTGGAACATATCAAAAGATCAAATAGAGGTTTGTAAAGATTGCGAATTTCGTTACATATGTTCTGATTGCCGAGCTTATACAAAAAAC
>JAKSCO010000357.1 GCA_022360575.1 Bacteroidales bacterium
CTAAATAGTAGCGTACTGTCGCCAGCATAGTTGTAGTTAATTCGTCCGACAAGGGTTCCGGCAGCGCTACGTTCGTCAATCGAGAATGTTTGCTGATTGATTGATAAGAAATCAATATAGTTGTAATATTTAATAGAATCTCGTGAATTTCCTGTTCCTCCAATTTCATCGATTATAATCGATGGACCTGTTTCTCCCAATAGATTAATCATATTAAAAGTTGCTTCTCCCGAGTAAAATTTGGCTAAAGGAGCTTCGGTCATAAGTTCAAAACTAATGTTTGTAGTGGTCGAGGTATTTCTGAAAATTTTATACACAGCTGAATCGGATACATGATGATTTCCGAATATTAAATCCTCTTTATTGTCGCCATCAAAATCGAAAAATTTTAATGTGTATGCCCCGATATTCAAAGGTATGATGCTAAATGGATTGGGATCGAGTGTAACGAGGCTAAACTCTGGGTTGGTAGGGCTACCCGTATTTTTTCGTATGTTAATAAAAGGATCATGACCTTGAAAAGCGGTAATTAAATCGAAGTCGCCATCTCCATCAATATCGGAAAAATCCATATTATTAATATCCCCACTTCCGCTAATATCCGAAAGAGGATTGTTGGCATCATCTTGTAATTGGAATATAGGTTCGGTAGCCGATCCTATATTCTTATACATTTGTATAGGATTAAAATAATATGTATGAAACATATCTAAATCTCCATCTCCATCAATATCGACAAATTCGTCAACACTTCCTAATATCAAAGGAATATCGAATGCTGCGAGTGCTGTTTGCTGAAATTTAGGATTGGTAGATGTTCCGGCATTTATAAAGAGTCTGTTTGGTGGAGGATAAAAATCGGATATGTTGTCCATATACAAATCCAGATCACCATCGTTATCGAAATCAATAAATTTAGGAATGTCTTCGGTAAATCCATGAATAGGCATTTCTATTTCTGAAGCATCAGCTTTAAAAGTACTGTCGGTAGCATTGTATTTATAGTAATAAAACTGACTAACTGATACTTGTACATAATTAGAAATAAAAAGATCTTTGTCGTTATCCTCATCTAAATCAACAAAGACAAAGAATAGGGTTTGACCATTAATTCCTCTTATTATAGTATCCGTAGTGTTAATTACAAATTGTTGACGTCCGTTGCTTGTCGTATTTTCAAGAAAAACCAGATCTCGGCAATCGTGGGCAATGGCATCAATGTCGTTGTCGCCATCTAAATCTCGAAAGTCCATTGTAGGGTTTTCGAGAGTTAATCCCGAGAAAGGATTGTTTGTTCCTAATTGTTCGATGAAAGTATCGGCCGAATGTTGGAAATATCTTACTGTATCGCTTTCGGTTAAAAGTAGAGCGTCAATGTCGTTGTCGGCATCTATATCGGCAAAAGCAATCGAATGGATTGAGCTGTATGCACTAAATCGGTTTTCGGTATCTGCAGCAAGTTCAAATCTTAAGGTATCGGCATTACTCGTATTTTTATAAAGAACAATAGAACCAGAATTTCCAGGGTCGGTAGCATATATATCTAAATCGTTGTCGTTGTCGTTGTCGATAAAG
>JAKSCO010000339.1 GCA_022360575.1 Bacteroidales bacterium
ATAAGAGAGGAAATTTCTTTATTAAACCCCAATTTTTGGATATTCATAATTTTAAAGATGATATAGCAATCGTAAAAACGAATGAAGGATGGAAGTATATTGATACCCAAAAAAATATCTTCCCGAAAGGGAATGAATATACTGTAAGTAAAGATTTCTCGGGAAATATGGCTGCTATAAAAATAAATAAACTCTGGGGTTATATAGATAAATCGGGGAAAGTAAAAATTACACCTCGCTTTACACGAATAGGCCAATTTTCGGATGGGTTTGCTCCTGTTAAAGAAGATAAACTTTGGGGATACATAAATAAATCGGGGGATTATTTAGTAGCATCGAAATACGAAATAGCAAAAAATTTTAACGAGGGACTTGCTCTTGTTCGAGAACGGGGGAAATATTTTTATATTAATAAACAAGGTAAAGAAATAGGAAAAGATAAAGATTACCTAATAAGATATCATTTTAAAGAAGGTCTAGCTCGAATTATCTATAGAGGGAAATGGGGATTTATTGATTCGACAGGAGAGATAGTAATACCTACAGAATATGACAAAGCCGAGAATTTTTCGAATGGATTAGCTGCTGTTTTAAAAAGAGGGAAATGGGGATTTATTAATAAAAAAGGGAACCTTGTTATTGACTTTCGGTTTATAAAAGCTCGAAGTTTTCATAAAATTCCTAATTAAAGTTATGAGCGCTCTCTTTTATGCAATAAATAATTTCATTATTATTTGTTGACCAAATATCTTTATTCCCAAAAAGTTTATTCCAACAATACAACAAGTCATTGTACCTGTCTCACTACTCATTGTAACGACATGAGAACTCATTGCGACGACTCGACCTGACATTGTTACTTCCTAATATGACATTGTTACCGATCAAGATCGCATTGCGACAAGCCGACTACTCATTGTAACAACACGAGAACTCATTGCAACGACCCGACCTGACATTGTTACCTCCTAATATGACATTGTTACCGACCAAGATCGCATTGCGACAAGCCAACTACTCATTGCGATAATGCAAGAGAATGCTCTCCCTGCCACTACTCGTATCTTAAAGCATCTACCGGATTTAGTTTTGAAGCCTTGTAGGTTTGATATAAAATAGCAATAAAAGATATTATCTCTACTAAAACAAAAGATACAATAAATATCCATATTGGAATTTTAGTGTGATATGCAAAATTATGCAACCATTTGTTCATTAAAATCCAAACTACCGGAATTGCCAAAATATTAGCTATAAGTATTTGTTTATTCAAATCGACAGATAACAACGAGATAATTCTAACAAAACCAGCTCCATTTGCTTTTCGAATACCTATTTCTTTAGTTTTTCGCTGAATAACAAACGATATTAGTCCGATTATACCTAAGCAAGCAATAAGTATCGAGATAACAGTAAATAACAAGAATAATTTTCCGAACTCAATTTCTTTTTTATATTTCGAATTTAGATAATCATCAACAAATTTATATTGGAAAGGAGCATTAGGCGATAATTTTTCCCAAATTCGTTCTATCTGCTCAATTGTTTTAGGCCAATTATTACCTTCTAATCTTATATTTACCAAAGCATAAAGTCTAGGCTGATACAATATAGCCAGAGGCTCAATAGTTTTATGTAGTGTTTGAAAAGAGTAGTCTTTTACAACCCCAACAACTTCGCCGTTAAATATTTTGCTGCCTACGGCTTTATTATTAAATATTTCTTTTGCTGCTGCTTCGTTAATCAGAAATTGTCGTTTACCTTTTTGTTGGTTTCTTGAAAAATTTTGTCCTTCTACGAGTTCAATGCCTAATGTTTTTAAATAATTTTCGTCAGACATCTCGATATGACAAATGTAATTATTGTCAGGCAAATCGCTAGACCAACACTCAAAATGAATTCTGTATGAAGATTTAGAGTATGATACTTCTTTTACATTGGCAAGTTTTAGTAGTTCGTTTCTAAAAGCTTCTCTATTCTTCCTAATATCATCATTACCTTTTAAAAAGATTAATTGATCTTTATCAAAACCTAAATCTTTAGATTGGATATATTCTTTTTGAAGCAAAATAACAAAACTAGCCATAACCAATGCACTAGCAATAAAATACTGAAAAACAATCAATACTTTTCGGGTTATAATTCCTGTTTTTCCGTATGTTATCATTTTTTTCATTGCAACAACAGGTCGCATTTTTGATACATGCAAAGCCGGAAATATACCTGCTATAAAACCAATAAAAACTCCACCTAAAATAAAATATAAGATACGAATAGGCTGCTCGAAATAACCTATCCTTATGTTTATATTCAAAAACATATTAAAAAAAGGTTTCATTATTTCGATAAGCACGATTGATAAGTTGACTGCTATAATTGCAAATACAATTGATTCGACAATTAACTGACCAAAAATCAATCGTCGCTGGGCTCCCATTACCTTTCGCACTCCAAGTTCTTTTGTTCGATTATATAATTGTGCTATCGACAGATTTATGTAATTAATGATAGCTATAATAAGAATAACAAAACCTATAGCCAGAACTATTTTTATTTGAGATAAATTTCCTTGCGAGTATTGATAAGCCCTTGCATTTTTAAAATAAATATCTTTTAACGGAGTTAATTGAGATTTAGGTGAATCTGAAATATTATTCGAAACAAAATACTTATCTATTTTATTCTCTAAAACCGGAATATCAGCATTTTTATTAAGCAAGAAATATGTGTAATAATTCCACATTCCAAGACTTAAAAATATATCCTTATCCTTTGTTATTTCCTTTAGATTTTCGATAGAGACTAAAGCATTAGCCTGAATGTGCGAATTATCGGGCATATCTCGAATTACCCCGGTAATCTCATAGTTATACTTATTATTTATTAAGATACTCTTACCTACAGGGTCTTCTTTTCCGAAAAGTTTTCGAGCTGTACTTTCGTTTATAACAATTGTATTATTTAATTGCAAAACACTCGTTTTATTGCCTTGGATTAGTTTATATGAAAACATATTAAAAAATGATGAATCGACCATCAACACTTTGTCAAGAGAAATAATTTTGTCGGCATATCGAAGTATTAGTTCTTTAGGCACTGTCATTCTATTAAAACTTAAAATTTCGGGATATTCGTTACAAAGCCACTCCCCTACCATTCCTGGCGACAAACAAGAATTACCGCAATCGAGTCTATATATTGTGCTGTAATTCTCATTAAATTTATCGTGATTTAATTTGTGTGAGGTATAAAATATAATTATTAGAAATATAGCAAAACCAAAAGCTAATCCACCAATATTTATTATCGAAATATATTTGTTACGAATAATATTTCTGCATGCTGTTTTAATATAATTTATTAACATAGTACATCTTGTTTTATTATACAGTTTTTTAGTTAGCTATAAACATGCCTAATATTACATATTATTAATAATCGCCGACTTAGCAAATAATAATAATCATCCTAATTGAATAATTTGTCTAGAAACAAGACTTCTTGTGTCTAATTTTTAGACTCGTCATAAATTTTATCGTAATTTACGACCTTCAAATTAATCACCCAAGCTATGCAAAATGCAAAAATATTGATTGTCGACGATCACAAACATGTTTTAAGTGCCTTGAAACAAATTTTGGAAGATGAATACTCTGATATTTTTACTTTGTCGAATCCGAATTTAATTCCAAATTTTATTTCTGAAAACGATATTGATATCGTTTTGTTAGACATGAACTTTTCGGCAGGAATAAATACTGGCAACGAAGGTTTGTTTTGGTTAAATAAGATACAAGAAATTGCACCTCGAACTATAATTATTTTAATTACAGCTTATGGAGATATTAACTTAGCTGTAAATGCTATAAAAAAGGGAGCTTTCGACTTTATTTTAAAGCCTTGGGACAACCAAAAACTAATTGCTACAATAAACAAAGCAATCGAACAAAAATACTCTAAGAAAAAAATAAAGAACATAAAAAAAGCTACCTTAAATTCGACAGAAACTATTAATCAAAACCCACTAATTGGTAATTCAGAAGCTTTTTTAAATATCTTACATCTAATTGACAAAGTTGCCGAGACCGATGCTAATATTTTAATTTTAGGAGAAAATGGCACAGGAAAAGATTTGATAGCACACGAAATTCACAAACAATCAAATAGAAAAAATAATCGTATAGTAAGTATTGATTTAGGAGCTATATCAGAAAATTTATTTGAAAGCGAACTTTTTGGTCATAAAAAAGGAAGTTTTACCGACGCTAAAGAAGATAGAATAGGAAAAATTGAAACAGCCAATAAAGGGACATTATTTCTTGACGAGATAACAAATATCTCGCTTACGAATCAGGCTAAACTACTAACAGTATTGCAACAAAAACAAATATATCCATTGGGATCGAATCAAAAACAAGACGTTGATTTTCGATTGATATCAGCAAGTAATCAAGATATAAATAAACTTATAGCTAATAATTCGTTTCGCGAAGATCTTTTTTTTAGAATTAACACAATACAAATCGATCTTCCTCCACTACGAAAACGAAAAGCAGACATCCCCCTGTTGGCCAAACATTTTATGAACCAATACAAGCTAAAGTATAAAAAACCCAACATCGAACTAAGCAAAGAAGCCGAAAAACACTTAACACAATACAATTGGCCCGGAAATATTAGAGAACTAAAACACACTATAGAAAAAGCTGTTATTTTATCTGAAAAAGAAATTTTAACCTCTACAGACTTAACTCTGAATAAGCCAATATCAAAAGATATTGATAAAAATACACCTCAAACTCTAGATGAAATTGAAAAATGTGCAATAATAAGAACTTTGAGGAATTGCAATGGCAATATAAAAGAAACCGCAAAAAAACTAGGAATTGCTCGACAAACTCTTTATAATAAAATTCAAAAATACGCTTTAGAATAAATTACATGTCAAGAAGAAAACTTATAGCAAATATTTTAATTCGTTTATTGTTGATTATAATCAATACTCTACTAATATTTTGGTCGTATCAATTCATAGAAAACGAATACTTATTTGTTTTTACCAGCCTATCGCTCTTTATTATTGTGCAAATAATTTTATTTGTTCGATTTTTTCTCCGATTACATTCTGACATAGATTTATTTTTTGATGCAATTAGCAACAATGATTCATTGCTATTTAAGCCACACAACAATTCTCTTATAATTTCTAATTACAACAGTTATTTCGATAAAATAAACTCTTTGATAAAAAATAAAAACATAGAAATAAGTAAACAAAAAGCCTTTCTAGAAAGCTTATTGAATAATGCTCAAGTTGGATTTATATCTTTTCTGGATAATGGAGAAATTGAAACATTTAACCAATACGCAAAACAACTACTGAATATTAACAATATAAGAAACATTAACGAACTAAATGAGATTAATGATGATTTACCATCATTACTAAAAACTATCACTCCTACAAAAAACCAAACAGTTCGGATTATCGAATCATTAGATAAAAACAACGGTATAACAGAAACAAAAGTATTATCGCTAAAAAAATCAATATTTACAATTGATAATAAAACGATACATCTAGTATCCTTTAGCAATATAAAAAACGAATTAGAAAATAATGAAATCGAATCATGGCAAAAATTGATCCGAATTCTTTCGCATGAAATAATGAACTCAATAAGCCCTATTGTCTCTTTGAATAATGCTATGGGGAAATATTTGCAAAAGATCAACCATTCAGTACTAGATGTAAATTCAGAAAAATATTTTAATAAAACTCTAAAAGGAATAAAAACAATAGAACAAACCTGTAGCTTTTTATTAAACTTTGTTCAACAATACCGTAATCTCACGTTGGTTCCCAAACCTATTTTTAGTTCTTTTAAAATTTCTGTTTTATTTGATGATATAAAAACTCTTTTTTATCACGAATTACAAAATAATAATATCGAATTAAAAACAAAGACAGAAAGTAATAATGATTCGGTATATGCAGATATAAACCTATTAAAACAGGTTTTAGTAAACTTAATAAAAAACTCTATAACGGCATTGCAAAATACACAAGAACCGAGCATAAAACTTATACACTTTAAAAATCACAAACAACAAAACGTTATCCAGATTATGGATAACGGAATAGGGATTGATGAATCAGTAATTGATAAAATATTTATTCCTTTTTTTACAACACAAAATAAAGGAACTGGAGTTGGCTTAAGTTTGGCAAAACAGATTTTACGATTACACAGTGGAGATATTAGGGTAGAATCAATCCCCAATAAAGGAACAATATTTTCATTGGTATTGTAAGCAAACAATACACCAAAGTCCAAACATTATTAACACGTTACTCTCTTAGATAAAGCTACGTTGTTAATTATTATTTATTGTTCTTTTGATTTATTTTAAATAGCTTTGACTTTTTAATTACTCATAAAAATTTAAAGGATTATGGAATTTAGAGAATCTGAGTTAATAATTAATAACGATGGTAGTATCTTCCATCTACATTTATTCC
This sequence comes from Bacteroidales bacterium, assembly GCA_022360575.1. Classification (GTDB taxonomy): domain Bacteria; phylum Bacteroidota; class Bacteroidia; order Bacteroidales; family UBA12077; genus UBA12077. The sequence continues at coordinate 6,524 of JAKSCO010000339.1, forward strand.
CTGAAGATATTGCAGATGATATTATTTTAGTGGGAGATCCTGGAAGAGTAGAAACTGTTGCTTCTTTTTTTGAAAGTATTGAACTAAAGAAACAAAATCGGGAATTCTGTACAATTACTGGTCGTTATAATGGGAAAAGAATTAGTGTCATATCAACAGGTATTGGTACCGACAATATCGATATTGTGGTAAACGAGCTTGATGCTATTGCGAATATAAACTTAAAAACAAGGGACAGAAATAAAGAACACAGAACGTTAAACCTTATTCGAATAGGAACATCTGGATCGTTACAAGCAAATGTAAATGTTGATACATTTTTAATGAGTAAGCGCTCTATCGGATTTGATGGCTTACTTAATTTCTATAAGGATAGAAACTCTGTTGCTGATATTGAATTTGAAGAAGCATTTAAAAAATATGTAAACTGGAACAAATTGCTTCCTTCTCCGTATGTAGTAAATGCTTCAAGTAAATTAATAGAAAAACTCGATGGAGATAATATTACAAAGGGAATTACTATTTCTGCATCTGGTTTTTATGGGCCTCAAGGACGAAAATTAAGATTACCAATAGTAGATTCTGATATTAATGATAAAATTGAAGCATTTGAGTTTAAAAATCAGAAAATAACCAATTATGAGATGGAAAGTTCTGCAATTTTTGGATTATCAAACCTTTTAGGGCATAATGCAGTAACATTATGTGCTATAATTGCCAATAGGCCCAAAGGAGAATATAGCAAGGATTATAAGCCTATTGTAAAAAAATTAATAGAAACTGTATTAAAAAAATTAACAGCTTAGTAAATTGGGTAAAAACTCTGAAATAAAAGCTTTATTGCAATTATTAGACGATCCTGACAATGTCGTATTTGAAGAAGTTGCTGAACAAATACGACTAAAAGGAGAAAATGTTATTCCTGACCTAGAAAAAGTCTGGGAAACATCTTTAAATGAAATATTGCAAGAAAGGATTGAAAATTTAATTCAAGAAATTCAGTTTACATCAACCCAAAAACAATTAATCAATTGGAAAGAAAATAATTCTGATAATTTACTAACAGGAGCATATCTTATTGCAAAATACCAATACCCTGATTTAAAATTATCTTCTATTATTGAGTTATTCAATAAAATAAAACAAGATGCTTGGTTAGAAATAAATGATAATTTAACCGCATTAGAAAAGATAAAAGTTTTAAATCATATTTTTTATAAAGTATATAAATTTAGTGGTAATAGTACTAATTTCTATGCTCCTCAAAATTCATATATAAATCATGTTTTAGAATTAAAAAAAGGAAATCCAATTTCATTAGGAATTATTTATATATCGATTGCCAACGAACTTGGAATTCCTATCTATGGAGTAAGTATTCCTAGAAATTTTATTCTTGCTTATGCTGATACTTATAAAGAAGACATCCTTTTTTATATCAACCCTTACAACCAAGGGACTGTTTTAGGAAAAAGAGAGATTGACTATTTTTTAAA
>JAKSCO010000110.1 GCA_022360575.1 Bacteroidales bacterium
AATTTCGTTATCAACAACTAATATTTTTGCTTCGTTACTTTTTACTATCTCACCATTTATACTTGAGAAACACGATACAGCATATTCTCCGGCAGTTGAAAAATTTGGAGTATATGATTTTTCTTTTTGTTTTGTCGAAAATGATTTCCAATTATCTGTTCCTATAATTTTATATTTCCACTCCCGAGAATCTGCTTGGGGCAATTCGGTTACAGTTATAACTTTCCCGTTTTTGTCTACCTCAACAATTTGGTCTTGAGTAGGTGAAATTGAATTCCCGAAAACTGTGATTTTTACTTCGTTACTTCTTATTGAAATTCCATCCCACTCAGATTTGCAAACCACATAATACACCCCGGCTTGAGAAAAGTTTGGTGTATATGTTTTGCTATCGGTTAGATATTGCAAGGATCCTCCGGGCTTTGTAGTATAATACCAATTTTTAAAATCAGAATTTACAGTTTCAGAAACAGTTAATTTTGTTCCATCTGTATTAACAGCAATTGTTTGCTCTTGATTTTGAGTTATAGTACTTGTAACAACATTGATACAAACATCATTCGTTTTAATTTCATTACCATTAATTACAGAAAAACAAGCAACATAATATTTTCCGACAATATCAAAATATGGTATATATAATTGTTTGGTTTGCTTTGTCGGAAAGGATTTCCATTCCCCATTTTCAGAACTCTTATATTTCCACTCACGCGAATCTGCCTCGGGAAATTCTGAAACTCTCAATTCTTTACCATTCGTTTTTAAAGGGACATATTGTTCTCCTGAATTAATAGAGTTACCCATTACTGTGATTTTAATCTCGTCGGATATATGCTCAACTGTACCATAAACAGATTTACACACAAGATAATACTCGCCAAAAGTCTCAAATCTCGGAATAACTGTATTGCCTGTTGCTAAAAACTTATCATATTTTCCTGATTGTGTTGAATAATACCACGATCTGGAATCGGCTACAACACTTTCGGTTACACTTATTGTATTTCCATTTTCATATATTCTTATCGTTTGATTTTCTTTAGGTGATATCTTAGTATCATTAACTATGACTTCTACTTTATTACTAACAAATGTTTTACTATTTTTTCTAGAGAAACAAGCTATATAATATCTTCCTTCCTTCGTAAAATTAGGGACATAAGTTTTACCTGTAGCCGATTCAATATTACGCCACCGGTCTTTTCCTTTTTCATAATATTTCCACTGACGTTTATATACTTCCGAAGGCTCGGCTACTCTTAACTCAGTTCCACTTGTATTTAATTGTGTTAGTTGTGTATATATTGGCGTAACAAAACTTCCAGAAACAGTAACTTTAATTTCGTTACTATAAACAAAGCCCTCACTTCTTTCTGCTCTGCATACAATATAATACACTCCTGGTTTTTTAAAGTAAGGAGTATAAGTTCTACCTGATCCCAAATAAATATCATAATTTCCACCTGATTTAGTAGATGCATACCAATCTTCATCAAGGGAACCTAGACTCATATCAACCTTTAATTCTGTTCCTTTAGTATTTACATCGATACTTTGATTGTAGCCTGGAGATATTGAACTAGGAATAATATGAATAGATGCTTTTTTGCTTTTATATATCTTCCCATTTATTTCAGAAAAACAAACAATATAGTATAATCCCTCAGAATTAAATCTAGGAATTAAAGATTCTCCTGTTTCTTTCTTTGCAAACGAATCCCAAACATAAGAATCACTTCTACGATATTTCCATTCGCGCGAAGAAGCTTTTGGATACTCTTTAATATTTAGTTTTCTACCTCCTACATTAACAGGCATATATTGTCGATAAGTCGAAGATATTTTATTACCAATAACAGAAATCTTAACTTTATTACTTTCAATTAAGTTCCCTTTTAAAAGTGATTTACAATACACATAATATGCCCCCACTCCATCATCAAGATAATAAGTACTAGGTCTGAATGTCTCTGAAGTAACACTTGTTCTTTCTTCATTTCCATCAAGATCTAAATAATACCATCTTCTCCATTCAGGAATTCTGGTTTCTTCGACAGTTAGTTCAGTTCCCTCTCCTTCTATAAATTGTTCTTCAGTCGAAGTTATTCTATTTGAAAAGTCTGGAATATCATCTTTTTTTACAACTACTTTTACACTATCACTATTAAGCATATTATCCCCCCACTTAAAACAACAAAATATATAGTATGTCCCGGCCTCTTCAAAATATGGAGTATAATCTAAATACCAAAAGCATTTTACCTCTTCCGTTATATTTGTCTTTTCGTTAAATGCATACCAATAATAACGTGCATCATAAGTATCTGGGATACTTAATTTATTTCCCAATGTATTAGTATAGATTTCTTGCTGCTTATTTGGAGTTATATGCGGTTGATTAATTACTACTATTTTTACTTCATTAGTTCTTACTCCATCAACAAAACATGATAAATAATATGTACCGGTTTTTGCAAAAATCGGTTTAACTTTTTTTTCGGTTAAAATAGGAGTAAACGACTGCCAAATATCAGATTTTTCTTTACGATATTTCCATTCGCGCGAATCAACTTTTGCATCTCCTTTAACAATAAAAGGAATTGTTGGCTCATTTACCAAGGCATAAGTATTTGTTTCTGGTTCAACATTTCCCTTAACTGTAATTTTTACTTTATTGCTTATAATTTCATCATCGCCATATTTAAATTTACAAACAACATAATAAACGCCTGACTTTTTAAAATCTGGTATAAATTCTTTACCACTTTTTAACTTTTTAAAATAACCACTTATAAAATAACCCCAATCCCAAGAATCAGCTTCAGGGAAACTTTTTGCTATTAATTTATTTCCAGCATTACCTATAGTTATATTCTGCGAAGCTACTGGCTGAATATTAGCTACAGAGATAACTCGAATATCAACTTCATTACTTTTTAATATTCTATCGCCGAACTCCGAAAAACAAGCTACTTGGTAATGTCCTACGTTCGAGAAATTAGGAGTAAAACTTGCTCCTGTTTGCTTTGCCGAAAAAGATTCCCAATCAGAATTATTACATCTATATTTCCACTCGCGCTTTATACTTTTAGGTAATTCTACTACCGATAAAGTTTTGCCAGCAATATTTGGATTAACAAACTGTGTTTCGGATGGTTGTATTCCAACACCTTTTAACTCAAACTCGACTTTATTGCTATTTATATCTCTATAACGCGTAACCTCTGATTTACATACTATATAATATTTCCCAGGAATTTTAATTTGGGGGATATAATCTAATTTATACGATCTAGCATCAATATACTCTCCATTTTCTTTTATATATCCCCAATCTCTATCTCTAGATTCGAAACTTTCTGTTACACAAAATGCCTTAGCTTTTTCATTTATCCAAACCGATTGTTTTTTAGGATTTATTTCAAAGCCTACTACACTAACCGAAACTACATTACTTCTATGTATTTTACCATTTATAGTCGATTCGCAAATAATATCGTAAAGACCTATTTTATCTGAACTAAAATTTAAAACAGCCTCTGTTTCATTAATCGGGAAAGTCCTGTATACATCCTCTGATTTTAATTTATATTTCCAAATTCTATTTTGAGCTATAGGTTTTTCAAGAATAGGTAATTTTATTTTCTGATTTACCTTAATAACAAAATAGGAAGGACAAACAAGAAAAATTTCTTGTTTTAAATTTCTCAGAAAATTGATGGTTTCACTACGTTTAGTCCATATTTCTTTTTCTTTTATCCAACTATAACATATTCTACAACTTAATTGACCATTTATGTAAATATTTTCTGTTTTGCTGGATTTTATCCAAATATCTCCCTCTCTATCCTTGTATTCTCCTATAATCAAATTATTTTCACCAGCATTATTATACTCAAAAATTTCACGATATCGATAATTCCCTTCTTCACGAAATGTAATTCTAACCTTTTCTATAATTTTATTATTACTATTGTACTTATAATTTGTCTTATAATGCAATTTCCATTTCTTTGTATTATCATCTAAAAAAAAGAATCTCTCCAATAAAGGGTCTCCAAAAGTTGTATTCACACAAACCATTTTACACTTTTGCCAAATATTGTTTTCATCTAATGTATAATTATAATAAACATAGCCTTCATCGGTATACTCAAATTCTATTTTTTGCCTAAGTTGTGAAGCTATATCATATAATAGTTCTGTTTTAATTTTATTGTCAGAATTATAAATTATTTGGGTTAGAAAACATTGTTCCCACGTATTATTATCCAGATTATACACATATTGCATTAAAGCAATAAGATTATTATTACCATCATATTTATTTATAATCTTATGCGTAAAACCTGTTTTACTGTTTTCAGTAAACGAAGAGTCAATTAAGTTTTGTGAATTTGCCATTTGAGCAAATAGCATAAAAACCACTATAAGTAAATTTCGGACATGAAATAATTTATTAATCATAATAAAAAGGTTGGTTAAATAGTAAAAGGTTTCTTCTGTTAACAAATATAATGTTTTATTTAACCAATATTGTGCAAAGCTTATGAATAAAGCAATAGAAAAGATCGTTCGAATTTACATCATCTAAAAAAAGATATAACTGTTCGCAATAACATATCTTTATCAGCAATTTAAGAATAAAGAATATTATTATATTCAAAATAATTTTTTTCGATTCGATAAAATATTTAGAATTCTAAATCTGATACTAAACCTAAGTATTGTTAATCTCAGATCTGATCTTCGAAAAATATGAAAGAAATTTATCTAGGATCAAAATAATAGATAATCCCAACAGTTAGCATGTAAGTTTTGTTTTTTGGTTTTCTTAAATTCTGACGAGGCCAAAACTCATTAAAGTTAAAATTATATCTGTATTTAGACGATTTATTATCTAAATTTTCATATCCTCGAGTATATCTCAAATCAATAAAAACATCAAGCCATCGGTTAAATCTCCCTTGTGCTCCCACTCCAATAAGCAACCCCCAATCTATAGGATTTAAATTTGGAGTTATGTTTTCATTTATCTCTTCGTATATATGATCATCACCTAATGATATTTCGTATACTCCTTTTGTTTTAGCATTTATTAAATACGAAAAATAAAAACCCTGATAAACATAAAACTCAGGTTCTTTTGTGAAATTAAACTTTAAATAAAAAGGAAAAGTAATATAATTTAAATTCATCACCATATCGTGATTTATAAATTGCCCTCCTTTCACTTCATAATTTAATTCAGCCCTAAGCGAAAGCTTAGGATGAACATATACAGCTCCTGTAAGCCCAATCTGAATCCCCATTTTTTTAGCAAATTTATCAATAGCTTCGTCTTCAATAACTGTAGATAATAGAGGTCCAATTTTTATCCCTACGGTTGGAGTTGCAGAGGTATTTTGTGCGTTTAAATCCAATAATGATAAAATTACCAATATTGTACAAATCAAGTATCCCTTTTTGTGTATAAAAAAACCCATATCCAAACACTAAAATACAAAATAAAAATAAAAAAGCCCATCGCTAAAAACGATAGGCTATATATTTAAAATTCTATTTTTTATTACTTAATCAAGTCAACACTTCGTTTTACAAACTTTGTTAAATCTTCTCCTTTTAACATATTATTTGCTAACAAGGCCAAATCAACAAGTTGTTTTACATACTTATTTTCTTTTCCGTATTTCGAAAGAATATCTTTTTTAGCAGCACTTAATTCTTCGATTTTCTTCTCAACATCGGCCAAATTATCTTTATCAGCCTGAGGTATCTCCTCATCTTTTTTTCCTTCTTTAGCTTTTTCTAAATTGGCTTTTTCTTGAGTGTATGGATTTAAATCGGTATTAATTTTAGCAACTTCGTTACCAACTTTTTCGTCTTTTTGTTTTAATACTTTTTCGACCAATCGATGATTTGAGTTAATAACTAAATTGTAACTATCGGGCATTTCGCCATAGAAATTCATTCCGCCGCCACCCATAGCAGCCATATCTTTCATTCTACGCATAAACTCAGACTGAGTAATAATGATAGGATCATCACTTTCTTTTAAGTCTTCGAAGGTAACTGTAAAATTAGCTGAATTTGGTAATTGACCTTCAAACACATGAGTTAACTGTGTTTTCTCTTCGATCGATAATTTTGAATCTACAGCATCTTCTTTTTTTATTAATTTCTCAACAACATCAGAGTCAACCCTCATAAATCTAGATCCAGTAAATTTCTGTTCTATATGATTAATAAAATGAGTATCTAACTGTCCGTCCATCACCAATACATCATATCCTTTTGATTTTGCATTCTCGATAAATGTATATTGTCCGTCTTTATCTGTTGTATATAAGTAAATCAAATTCTTATCCTTATCGGTTTGATTTTCTTTTATCAACTTTTCGTACTCTTCTATAGTAAAGTATTTACCATCGGTATTTTTAAACAAGTAGAATTTAAGAGCTTTCTCATAAAATTTCTCTTCAGTAAGCATCCCATATTCGATAAATACTTTTAAATCATCCCATTTCTTTTCGAATTGCTCACGGTCTTTTTTAAATATTTCATCTAATCTGTCTGCAACTTTTTTAGTAATATGATTCGATATTTTCTTTACATTACTATCACTCTGCAAATAACTACGCGACACATTTAAAGGTATATCTGGCGAATCAATAACCCCGTGTAAAAGAGTTAAGAATTCAGGTACAATTCCTTCTACCGAGTCAGTAACAAATACCTGATTAGCATAAAGCTGGATTTTATTTTTCTGAATCTCAATGTTATTCTTAATTTTTGGGAAATATAATACTCCTGTTAAATTAAAAGGATAGTCAACATTTAAATGAATATGGAATAAATGCTCACTAGTAAATGGATATAACTTATTGTAAAATTCGTTATAATCCTCATCTTTTAAATCTTTAGGAGTTTTTGTCCATATAGGATTGGTGTCATTAATAATATTATCCTTGTCAGTTTCAACTTCCTTTCCGTCTTTCCAATCTTTTTGTTTTCCGAAAGCTATTTCGAAAGGCAAAAACCGACAATACTTGGTTAAGAGTTCATTAATTCTTTTTTCTTCGGCAAACTCTTTCGACTCACCGTCTATATGTAAGATAATATCAGTACCTCTGTCTTCTTTTTCAACTTCTTCAATATTATATTCAGGACTTCCGTCGCATGACCATTTTATGGCTTTTGCATCATCTTTATATGACTTTGTAATAATTTCAACTTTTTCGGAAACCATAAAAGCCGAATAAAAACCTAAACCAAACTTACCAATTATAGCTGTTTGATCTTTAAACTTATTGATAAATTCTTCGGCACTCGAAAAAGCTATCTGATTAATATACTTGTCTATTTCTTCGGAAGTCATTCCGATACCTCTGTCACTAATTGTAAGAGTTTTATTTTTACTATCTAACGATACTTTAACTTTTAAATCACCTAACTCACCTTTAAAATCGCCTAATGATGACAATTTTTTCAATTTCTGAGTTGCATCCATTGCATTAGCAACTAACTCTCGTAAAAAGATCTCGTGATCTGAATATAAGAACTTCTTTATAATTGGAAAAATATTTTCGGTAGTTACACCTATTTTGCCTTTTTGCATTTTATATATTTTTAACGTTTAACATCAACTTAACACAGCCTCATTGTCAAGATGCATGCCAATATAAAAATACTGCCAATTAGACATAAATTTTATCACAAAAGAGAATTTCTATGAAATTTTTACAGAATAATTAAAAAATCCCATACTCTGGATAAATAACACAAAGGATTAGCAGGATAGTTGATATTCCTAATAGGAATAATAAAAAAACAATAGTAATTAATCTGCTCGACTGTTTTTTTATCAAAAATATTTTTTGACTAATAATCGCTCTTACATTATTTTCGATACGTAAAACAATGTTTTCATTCTTCTTTATAAAAGTATAAACTCCATTTGTAAAAGCATCTGATACTAAATCAATTTCATCGTTATTTGAATATAATATCACCTCAACTCTCGAATTTATTCCTTTAATTTTTCTTAAAATATCAATAGCTGTTATTTGCTCATTATTGTTATCAACGCCAAGAGTTGTTGCCAAAAAAATTATACATATAGCCTTTTTGTCATTTTTTTGTAATGAGAAATCCTCTAAGAATTTATTGCTATCTGAATATACTTTAACATTATATTCATTTATTTCTTGTGAATTTCCCAAGATACTATTGACATATAAGCTATCATTATCAATAAAAAATACAGATACTTTTTGTTTGGAATTAAACATTACACAGGAGTTTTTATGACGATAAATTTACAATTTAAACAAACTCATGTCAATAAATCTACTTATGTTTTAATGAGGGGCAAAATTTCTAACATCAATTTCTTTGTAAGTATTCCAAATTCCTTTTTCATATTTCAAACCATCATATGAAAAATCAGGACCATAAAATTCATATTGACCAACAAAACGAGGATCTGAAGGAGATAAATGATCGTATACAATCATTTCCATTTTTTTATTGTACGAAAGAACCATCTTGGCTTGGGCATTAAACTCAAATATAATACGAGTTAGCGCCTTATTTCTATTCTTAAAAACTTTATCACCAAATACGACATTCTCTTTTTTATCGAAATGTAAAATTTCAACGATTTTCTTATGAGTAAATAAATCATTTAAATCAGCACCTAATAAAGTATAATATGTCTTTCCTTTATATTTATTAACAATTATTCTATAATACAAAGCTCCATACCAATTGGCATTACCTAAAATTGCATATTCAGGATTTTTTATATTTTCTGAATTATCAAACAACTCATAAGTTCGAATTTGTCTTTTTGATTTTTTATATTGAATAAAACCAAAATACTTATGGGTTCCATTACTAAAAGCCAAATTCCATGTTATTATTCGAACTTTTTTATCATTCGAATTTATTATTCCGATATTTTTTAAGGGACTGAATTTGTAATAAAAAGACTCTTTTTGTTTTAAAGCCAATCGAAACTCATTTAAAATATCCTTATTAATTTTTTCTTTATTTTTATCATTCTTTTCTAAAGCCAGTTTAGCAAAATATTCTTTGACAATAGCTTCTTTCTCTTTTAATACATTAAGATCTTGAGCTATTAAATTATTTAAAGAAAATGAGAAACAAACAAGTAAAAATATTTTAACACTTTTCAAACCTTCACCCTATTTATTAATTACAAACCTCGTTAATAGCTTCATTTATTAATTCACAAGCCTTTACTATTTCATCATCAGTAATAATCAATGGCGGAGCAATTCTGAATGCACTATCGTGAAACAAAAACCAATCAGTAACAACCCCTTTTTCAATCATTTTATCAATTACAGATTTTACTTGATCGAAATCTTTTAACTCAACAGCCATAAATAAACCTATACCTCTGATTTCTTTTATTGCAGGATGTTTTAAATACTTTTTAAATAATTCGCCCTTTCGCTTTACATCTGCAATAATATTCTCTTCCAAAATAACATCTAACGAAGCATTAGCAGCAGCACACGAAACAGGATGTCCTCCAAAAGTTGTTATATGCCCTAATATTGGGTTTGTTTTAAATACTGACATTATTTCATTTGACGAAACAAAAGCTCCAATAGGCATTCCTCCTCCCATTGCTTTAGCTATTGCGACAATATCTGGAGTTACACCAAACTCATGCATTGCAAACAGACTTCCTGTTCGTCCAAATCCTGTCTGGATTTCATCAAAAATCAATAATGCTCCTTTTTCATCACAGCGATTCCGTAATTTTAGCAAATAATCATTTTCTGGTAAACGTATTCCGCCTTCGCCTTGTACTGGTTCAATAACAACACAAGCTGTTTCTTCTGTTATTCGCTCTAAATCTTCCTCAATATTAAACTTTATATGCTTTACTCCTGGCAATAATGGACGAAACGAGTTCTTAAACTCCTCACTCCCCATAATACTTAATGCTCCGTGAGTACTTCCATGGTATGCATTTTCAAAAGCTATAATTTCACCTCGACCAGTATAACGCTTTGCTAATTTTAAAGCACCTTCGATAGCTTCACTTCCTGAATTTACAAAATACGTAGATGTCAATTCATCAGGCAATAATTTACTTAATTTTCGAGCAAATTCAACCTGAGGTGTTTGTATATATTCGCCATATACCATTAAATGCATATACTTTTCAGCTTGTTCTTTTACAGCATTTACAACTCTTGGATGTAAATGTCCTACATTACTTACAGACACTCCTGATATTAAATCAATATACGATTTACCATTTGTGTCATACATATAAATCCCTTTTGCATTCTGTATTTCAAGCTGAAGTGGCGAATCTGAAGTTTGCCCTACATGTTGTAAAAAAAGTTGCCTTCTTGATATCATTGTTTTTTCTTTAATAAAAAAATTGGGATAAAATTAACCCAATTAATTCATATACTTAACTAAAAAGTAACATTACTTACCTATTAAATTCAAATCTTTAATAAATTTTTCTTTATAAGCTTTACCTATAGGAATTCCTTTAGTCCCTTCATTACTTTCTATATATACGATATTGTCTTCGATTTTTGAAATTTTTTGTGAATTCACTATATAAGATCTATGAACACGTTTAAATAAAGAAGAAGGAAGTTGGGTTTCTATTGATTTCATGGTAAAATGAATTGTAAATTTAGATGTAAATGAATTTATAACAACATAATTCTCCATTGCTTCAACCCATAAAATATCATCGTACTTTAAGCGTACTAATGCAGAATTTTTCTTTATAAAAATTTCATCTACATTTTCTTTATTCTTATAATCATGTATTTTTTTTGCTTTGGAAACAGCTTTATAAAATCTCCCGTATGTAAACGGTTTCAACAAATAATCGGTTACATCATAATCAAAAGCTTCTAAGGCATATTTCTCTTTTGAAGAAACAATAATTACTTGAGGAGGATTTAATAATGCACTCAAAAAATCTATTCCATCCATTTCTGGCATTTCAATATCCAGAAAAATTAAATCAATATTTTCATTCTGATTATTGAAAATACGGATAGCTTCAACTGCATTTTGAAACGTATGCTTTAATGTAAGAAATTCATTTCGTTCAATAAATTCTTCAAGTATACGCCTAGATATAGCGTCATCATCAATTACAATACAATTCATAAAATAATTCTTATATAATTCAAAAATAGGAAAATTTTATGAGGATTCCGTAACGATTCTGGCTAAAATATTACATTAATATGTGTATTTAATTGTTTAAAGGTGTTTTTTCTTTGATAAAAATTCATCTATTAACTGCGAAGACATTTTTATCGTCTGTTTTAACCAAGTTAATTTTATAGGTAATTTTTCATTCTGTGTTAACTCCCAGGCAATTCCGCTATTTCTTAATTTGCTAGTTAAATGATGCAATATAACTGCAGCGGAAACTGATATATTAAAACTTTCGGTAAAACCATACATCGGAATTTTTAAATACTCATCTGCGTTTTCAATCATTAAATCTGACAATCCATTTTGTTCTGTTCCAAAAAACAGAGCAAATTTCCCTTTCTCTATATCAAAATTTTCTAAATTAACATCCTCAGTATGTGGTGTAGTTGCAACAATTCTATAACCTTCTGCCTTTAATTTTTTTATAGCCGCTAATGTATTGTTTTCTTTCTCGTTATACTTATAAAGATTCAACCATTTAGACGAACCCAAGGCTACGTCTGGATTAATTGTATATTCATTATTGTTTTCGATTATATGCACATCCTGTAAACCAAGACAATCCGATGTTCTAAGGACAGCACTTGCATTTTGTGACTGATAAATATCTTCTAAAGCGACAGTTATATAACGAGTACGTTTATTAAGCACCTTTTCGAATAAATCAGCTCTATTTTCAGTTACAAACTGAGTAAGAAATTGTATTAACTCTTTTTCCATCCTCATTAATTTTATTCACACAATAAGTATATAATGAAATATTTTTATGCAATAGTACAAATTAGAAATAAAAAAAAGAAGCTGCTTGTACAAACAACTTCTCTTTTATATTCTTAATAGGTTTTATTAAGCTCCTAATGTAGCAACCATTACAGCTTTGATTGTATGCATACGATTTTCTGCTTCGTCAAAAACGATTGAAGCAGGCGACTCAAACACCTCTTCTGTAACCTCCATTCCGTCTAAACCAAATTTTTGGAAAATCTCTTCTCCAACTTTAGTTTCTCTGTTATGAAAAGCAGGTAAACAATGCATAAATTTACACTTATCGTTTCCAGTAGCATCCATCAACTCTTTATTTATTTGATAAGGTTTCAACAACTCAATCCGCTCAGCCCAAACAGAATCTGGCTCACCCATTGATACCCAAACATCTGTATATAAGAAATCACATCCTTCAACTCCAGCCTTAGCATCGTCAGTAACAGTAACTTTAGCCCCTGTTTCTTTAGCTATTTCCTCACACTGAGCAACTAATTCAGCCGATGGCTGTAATGAAGCTGGACCTACAATTCTTACATCCATACCCATCTTTGCAGCACCAACCATTAATGAATTAGCCATATTATTTCTTGCATCACCTAAATATGCAAATGAGACTTGATGTAATGGCTTATCTGTATGCTCCATCATAGTTAAGAAATCAGCTAAAATCTGTGTTGGATGATACTCATCTGTCAAACCATTCCATACAGGAACTCCTGCATGTTCTGCTAATTCTTCAACAATGGTTTGCCCAAATCCTCTATACTCAATTCCATCATACATTCTACCTAATACACGAGCAGTATCAGCCATTGACTCTTTTTGTCCTATCTGAGATCCTGATGGACCTAAGTAAGTTACATGAGCTCCTTGATCTAAAGCAGCAACCTCAAAAGCACAACGAGTACGAGTTGATGATTTTTCAAAGATTAAAGCAACATTCTTACCTTTCATTCTTTGTTGTTCTGTTCCTGTATATTTAGCTTTTTTTAAATCAGCTGCTAGGTCAAGCATAAACTTGATTTCCTTTGGAGAAAAATCCAATAATTTTAGAAAATTTCTATTTTTTAAATTAAATGCCATAACATTAAATTTTATAGTTGTTTTATAAATATGATTTAATTATTCTAATTTTCGTATTCTAAAGTAATTTTTGTTCCATAAGAACGATCTTCCAGTTTAGTACTTTCTGTAATAATACTTTTCTTTCCACCATTCTCAACAAAATTTAAACAAGCTTGGATTTTAGGCGCCATACTTCCTTGTGCAAAATGTCCTTCTGCAATATATTTTTCAGTATCTGCTTTATTTAAGAATTCTAATTTTTGTTCGTTTTCTTTCTTAAAATTAATGTAAACAAAAGGCACATCAGTTAAAATATAAAATTCATCGGCACCAATTCTAGCTCCTAATAAAGATGAAGCAAAATCTTTATCGATAACAGCTTCTGATGGTCTAACATCGTTATTCTCGTCAATATAAACTGGAACACCACCGCCACCTACAGCAACAACAATATTACCTTCACGAGCTAATTTTTCTATTATCTTCTCATTTGTAATACTTATTGGTTTAGGCGAAGGAACAACTCTTCTCCATCCACCATCAGCTTTTACTTCTTCTTTAAACTCCCATCCTTTTTCAGAAGCTAATTTATCAGCTTCTTCTTTACTATATATTTTACCTACACGCTTTTGAGGATCTTTAAATGCAGGATCATTTTTATCGACTACTACAGATGTTACAACAACTACAATATTCTTTTCGATCCCATGCTTTCTTAAGACATTTCTTAATGTTCTTTCAATCATGTACCCAATTCCTCCCTGCGAATCAGCAACACAAACATCTAAAGGCATCTGTGGAATATTATACATCTGTTCGCCAGCATCATTTCTCATCAAAATGTTTCCAACCTGAGGACCATTACCATGACCTATAATAATGTCATATCCCTCTTTGATCATGTAAACAATATTCTCAAGAGTATCAAATGTATTTTGCTCTTGTTCCTCAATTGTTCCTTTTTGGTTCCCACGCAATAGAGCGTTTCCACCCAATGCAATTACAGCTAATTTATTTATACTCATACGCTTGTGATAATTTATTATTTTAGTTTACAAAACTATAAAAAAAGAATTCATAATTAGCATATAGTTTGATATTAATAATTCCATTGTACAAACTTCTCTTCATTTTTATAAATATTTTACATCAAGGCATATTATAACTTTGATTTTTTACATACTTTACTTAATTTAGATTTTTGTTTCAAACACTAAAAACTAAAGAATATCCTGTAACAGAAGCATATGAGACCCTCATTTACAAAACAAGCAACTAGAAGGTACCAAAAAAGAAGGGTTTTGCAATATTTAAAATATTATAAAGTTACATTTTTGAGTGTATACAATCTTAAATACTATGTTTAACTAAATTTTATTTTTGTGAAATTCCGACTTATAATATTGTTGATATTTATTTTAACAGTAAACTCCTGCAAAAACGAACAACCCAAAGACATAATAAATGAAGGTTATATTGAATACAATATCGAATATTTAGATGATTCTTTAGATCGCTTTATGGTTGGTTTATTACCTAAAAAAATGATTATTCGTTTTAAGGATAATAATACCATTAATAAAATTGAAGGATTTTCTGGAATAATAAGCTTTACTCATATTCAAAATTACAACGAACAAAAAAACATTACATTAATAAGAATTCTGAATAAAAAATACAAATATATTGAAGAGATAAATGATCAATCTTTATTTTTTGAAGAACTTCCAGGAATGAAAATTGAATTTAAAGATTCTGTAAAACAAATATATGGATTATCTGCCCAAATGGCTCATATAACAGGATCGAATCTAAAAACAAAACCATTTGATGTTTTTTATACCAATGATATTGTTATTGATAATGTAAATGCTCTCACTCCTTTTAAATCTATTGACGGAGTTTTACTTGAATTTCAGATAAGATTTTACAACATGAACATGAGATTAACTATCAATAAAATTCAAGCAACAGCTATATCTACAAATGAGTTCAATATTCCTGAAGGATATGAGCGTATTAATAAAAAAACAATGAAAGAAATTATTGAGCTTTTAAAGCAATAATATTCATCAAAGACAATTTACTTTTCTATTTTAGCTTATTTCATTTACTTTGTAGTAAATTAACATTACAAGAAAACCATAATAGCATTAATATTCAATGGCTAAAAAGATTAAATCTAAAACAAAGAAAAAAATAGTTTCAGACGAACGCATTAAAATTATAATAGGAGTATTTACCATTTTCTTAGCAGCATTTCTTACCATTGCTTTTATTTCATATTTCTTTACATGGAAAGAAGATCAGAGTTTTCAATACTCAAAGGTTATTTCTGGAACAGAAATTAATGTTGAAAATTGGACTGGAAAAGCAGGAGCTCATTTTGCAAATTTATTTATTACAAAATGGTTTGGGATTGCATCATTTACTTTCCCTTTTTTATTATTAATAATAGGTTTACGTTTCTTCAAAATTCGACTTTATTCTGTCAACAAAGCCTTTCGTTTATGTATAATAGGTACTATAATTTCATCTATTCTCTTAGGCTTTTTATTTGGGAGCACTAAAGGATTTCTTGGGAGTGGACTTGGAGGAAGCCATGGATTAATTATTGCCCAATGGTTAAATTCTCTCTTAGGAAAGGTTGGGACAGCATTCTTATTAATTATAACGATTATAGGGTTTGTTATTTTTTCATCCAAATCAACCTATGAGTGGACTTTAGAAAAACTATCAACCATTTTTAAACAAAATAGTCAAACAGGGCCCTCTATTACAATACCTCAAGAAGATAATTTACACAAAAATACAATTATTAATGAAGTAAAAGAAGATAAAAATTCTACAATTCAGGAGGAAATTATTGATGATGATCTTGTTTTCACATCGATAAGAGTAGAAGAAAAAGAAGATGCTAAAAACACCAGCGAACTGGAAATAAAAATAAAGAAAACCGACGAAATAGAAATACAGCAACAAGAAGAAAAGGAATTAAATCTTGATATTGCTGAAAAACCTAAAGAAGAAAAGTTAAGTACAGGAGGAAGTCTTGATCTAGACAACTACGACCCTACTTTAGAATTATCTCTATATAAATTACCTCCGGTTAATTTATTGGAAGAACATGGGAAAGAAACAAATCAGGAAATTAACAAAGAAGAGTTAATTGCCAATAAAAATAAAATTGTTGAAACTTTAGCTAACTATAAAATTCAGATTGATAAAATAAAAGCAACCGTTGGTCCTACCGTAACTTTATACGAAATAATCCCAGCCCCAGGTGTTCGTATCTCAAAAATTAAAAATCTTGAAGATGATATTGCTTTAAGCTTAGCAGCTTTAGGGATTCGTATTATTGCTCCTATTCCTGGTAGAGGAACAATTGGAATTGAGGTTCCAAACCAGAAACCTGAAATTGTTTCTATGCGTTCGATCTTAGAATCAAAAATATTTAGCGATTCAAAATACGAACTTGCTATTGGATTAGGAAAAACAATATCAAATGAAACTTTTGTTATTGATTTGGCAAAAATGCCCCATTTACTAGTTGCAGGAGCAACCGGACAAGGAAAATCTGTTGGTTTAAATGCCATAATTGCATCATTACTTTATAAAAAACATCCTGCGCAATTAAAATTTGTAATGGTTGATCCTAAAAAAGTAGAACTTACATTATACTCGAAAATAGAAAGACACTTTTTAGCTATGCTTCCTGATGCAGAAGAAGCTATTATTACCGATACCCAAAAGGTTGTGAATACTCTGAATTCGTTATGCATAGAGATGGATCATAGATATGATCTATTAAAATTAGCTCAAGTTCGAAATATCAAAGAATATAATACTAAATTTATTGCTCGCAAACTAAATCCAGAAAAAGGGCATAAATACTTGCCTTACATTGTAGTTGTTATTGATGAGTTTGCTGATCTGATTATGACTGCCGGAAAAGAAATTGAAGGACCTATTGCTCGACTAGCTCAATTAGCAAGAGCTATAGGAATTCATTTAATTATTGCAACACAACGACCATCAACCAACATAATCACAGGAACTATTAAAGCAAATTTCCCTGCCCGAATAGCATTTAGAGTTTCATCTATGATTGACTCTAGAACAATTCTTGATAGTCCAGGAGCAAATCAACTTATTGGACGTGGAGATATGTTAGTTTCTACTGGAGGAGATTTAACTCGTTTACAATGTGCCTTTATTGACACACCAGAACTAGATGAAATAACAAATTTTATTGGCTCACAACAAGGATATCCTCATCCATTCGAGTTACCCGAATATATTCCAGAAGGAACAGATGAAGTTAGCTCTGTTGATCTAACTAAAAGAGACCCTATGTTTGAAGATGCTGCTCGCTTAATTGTTCGCAATCAACAAGGTTCCACATCACTAATTCAACGCAAATTGGCTATTGGCTACAATCGTGCTGGAAGAATTATAGATCAATTAGAAGCAGCTAATATTGTTGGACCTTTCGAAGGGAGTAAAGCTCGACAAGTACTATTTCCTGATGAATATTCGTTAGAACAATATTTAAATGATTTTCTTAATTAATTAAACGTAAAACTCGAATGAAGAAACTTACTATTATAATTGTATTGCTATTTGTAAATTCTATTGGTTTTGCTCAAAAAGATCTCAAAGCCCAAAAAATATTAGATCAATTATCTTCAAAAACTAAATCACACAAAGTTATTGAAGCTAAATTTTCTATTGATTTCAAAAATACAAAAGAGAATATCCAGAATACTTCCGAAGGAAATATTATAATGAAAGGTAACATGTATCATCTTAAATTTCTGGAAACTGAATCATTTTTCGATGGAAAAACATTATGGAATTACATTAAAAGTGCTAACGAAGTTAATATCTCAGAACCAGAACCAAACAACGAAGATATTTTAAGTAATCCGAAACAACTATTTACTATTTACGAAAACAATTACAAATACCAACTTATCAGCGAATTTTATGAAAAAAACAAACAATACTCCTTGATTGATTTATATCCTTATAATTTAGACGAAGAATATTCGCGAATAAGGTTACAAATAAATACTAAGAATTACACTATTAGTTCGGCAACCATTTTCGGGAAAGACGGATCTTTTTATATCGTAAAACTATTTGATTACAAATTCGACAAATCACTACCTGACTCATATTTTAAATTTGACCAATCGGCATACAAAAATTTAGAAATCATAGACATGAGACTTTAACCGATGAGTAACAAATAAAATTACAGTGCCTTAAATACTCTTCTTACAATATTCAAGGCTCTTTTAAATTACATACACCTCACCATTTTTGTAAGTATAAACCAACAATATTTATTTAGACTCTAAATAAATGAATATTTTTTCACTTTGTTTGTAAGAAATATCAAATACTGTCTACTTATTATTTTATACAACTCTAAAAATCAAAACAAATGAAAAAAAATATTCTAAAGCACAGTATCCGAGCTTTAAATCGACAAAAAAACCACACTCTTATTAATATTATTGGTTTATCAATAGGAATTGCATGTAGCTTACTAATAACTCTTTTTGTTATTAATGAATTAAGTTATGATAAGTTTCATGTTAATGAAGGTCGTATTTTCAGAGTAGGTTTATGTGGTAAAATTGGGGGTGATGAAATGAATACCTCTGCTTCGGTTTCTCCATTAGGACCAACAATGCTTATTGAATTTCCCGAAGTCGAAAACTTCTGTAGATATTGTACCAGAGCTAGAACTATTAAATACAAAAATAAAAGTTACGTCGAAGATTATTGTGCTTATGCCGATTCTTCTTTTTTCAATATCTTCTCATTCCAACTATTAAGAGGAAATAAAAACTCTATCTTAAATAGACCTAAAACTATAATTATTAGCAAAAGCTTTGCCCAAAAGATATTTGGAGACCAAGAAGCTATAGGCAAAATGTTATATATAGGGAAAGATACATCTCTTTATGAAGTAACTGGAATTATGGCTGACATGCCTAATAATTCAAGCTTCCGGGCTAATATCATAATTTCATTTATTTCAGATCCCGGAGCAGTACAAAAAGAATGGATGTCTAATAGTTATGAAACTTATATTCTTTTAAAAGAAGGTGCTTCACCCGAGGCGATTAATGCTAAATTCGAACCTCTATTAATAAAATATGTTAGTCCTATGTTTAAACAGTACTTAGGAGTTACCTACAACGAGTTCATTGAACAAGGGAATAAATACAATTACTATTTACAACCTCTTTCAAAAATCCATTTAAACCCTGATATAAAACACCAACTAAAACCTCAAAGCAACCCTAAGTTTATATATATTTTTAGTGGAATTGCAATTTTTATCATCATAATAGCTTCGATAAATTTTATGAATTTATCAACAGCCCAAGCTGCCAAAAGAGCCAAAGAAGTAGCTATTAAAAAAATTATTGGCGCATCTCGATTTACACTAATCATGCAATTTCTGTTAGAATCTATTGTATTAAGTTTAATTTCATTACTTATAGCAATAGCTACAATAGAAATATTTCTGCCTTTTTTTAATAATATTCTTAACTCTAATTTATCTGTAGACTATCTTAATTGGAAAACTTTAATAATTTTTATATTCATTCCTATTTTAGTAGGATTACTAGCTGGCAGTTATCCTGCATTTATTTTATCATCCTTTAAACCTATTCGTATGCTTAAGGGAAAAACTAAAGATAATATGAAAAATGGGGGCTTAAGAAAAGTATTAGTTATTGTCCAATTTAGTATCTCAATTGCTTTAATAATCGGAACTCTTATTATATTTAAGCAAATTAAGTATATTCTCAATAAAGATATCGGATTTAAAAAAGAGAATCTTCTTGTTATAGAAAATGCTTTTTTTCTTGATGATCAAAATGCTTTTAAAGAAGAAATAAGTAAACTTCCTGGAGTAGTTTCTTCCAGCACCTCTACTGCAGTTCCTTTTCATACAAATAGAGGAAACCTCTATATCCTCAAAGGACACCCAGAAGAATCATATTTAATTGAAACCAACTATGTCGATCATGACTTTTTCAAAACATATGGTATTAAATTAAAGTCTGGCCGGTTTTTTGATCTTGAAAAAACAACCGATATAAAAGCTTGCATCATAAATCAGAGTACAGTAAATGCAGCAAATTTAGAAAAGCCTCTCGAAAATCAGTTAATCCTCCCAAGCAAAGATCTTACTGACGAAAAATATCATTCACAAATTATCGGTACAATTGAGAATTTTCATTTCAGATCATTACACACAAAAATAGGAACTTATATGTTTAAACTCCTACCTCCAAATTCTAAAGCTGGATATCTGTCTATTCGTTTAGACAAAAACAATATTAACAAAACATTAATACAAATAGAGAAAATATGGGGAGAACTCTCAAACAACGAACCTATAGCGTTTTTCTTTTCTGATCAAGATTTTAAAAATCTATATAAAGAAGAACAACAGAACTCGAAACTTGCAATTATATTTACGATACTCGCAATTATAATAGCTAGTCTTGGTTTGTTTGGATTAACATCATTTACTATTGAGCAACGAACCAAAGAAATAGGAATTAGAAAATCTTTAGGAGCCTCTATTAATAATATTCTTTATATTATATCTAAAGAGATTGTTATTTTGGTTAATATCTCTATAATCATTGCATGGCCTTGCATTTATTTCGGAGCAAAAAGTTGGTTACAAAACTATCACTATAAAATAAATTTAAATATAGTTGATTTTATAATCGGGTTCATCATAGCTCTTCTGGTAGCACTAATAACAATTAGCTATAAAACAATTAAAGCTGCCAAGTTAAATCCAGCTCAATCGCTTCGATACGAATAGAAATATAATTATTTAAGTTATCAAGAAATAAAAGAGGGCAAAAAACCCTCTTTTTCTATAAAATATTTTTAGAGCTGTAAAACTATTTTTAAATTAAATATTTTTACAAAAAATTATATTCTCGTGAAATACAAATACATTATATTACTTGTAGCAATAGCCTTATTTAATGCTTGTAACTCGAAACAAACTCAAAAGACAATTCGGATTGCTACTCTTAAAGGACCTTCGTCAATAGGTATGATTCAAATGATTGATAGCCTACACAAACTAAATAGCTATTCTGTAAATATCGATATCTATAACGAACCCATGTTGATACGAAAATTAATGCTTCAAAACGAAGTTGATTTTGCTATTGTACCAACAACAATGGCTTCAATATTATATAATAAAAATATCCAGTATCAACTTGTAGCAATTCCAGTATGGGGAACTTTATATTTATTTGGCAACGATACAACAATCAATAACTGGGCTGATTTGAAAGGCAAAAAAGTTAATTTAATGGCAAAAGGAATGACCCCTGATGTATTATTCAAACATTTACTAATTAAAAATGGTATTAGTCCTAATAAAAATTTGACTTTAGATTATTCGTTTCCGACACATATAGACTTAGCAAATGCCTTAGCCTCCAATCAATGTAATTTAGGTGTTATCTCTGAGCCATTAGTTAGTATGGTTATGCAAAAAAATAAAAAAGTATTTCCTATTTTCGACTTAAATAATCAATGGCAAAAAATATATCCAAACATACCTATTGCGCAAACATCGTTAATGGTAAAAAAAGAATTTGCTCAAAAAAACACAGATATTGTAAAACAAGTCATAAAGCATTACTCAAATTCTACTCAATGGGTAAACAACAACCCCTTATTAGCTTCGGAGCTTATTGTAAAACATAAAATACTACCCAATAAAGAGTTGGCCTCACACACAATACCTCGATCGAATTTACTATTTGCTAGAGCAGATACCATAAAACCCCAAATTTTAGATTACCTAAAGATATTTTATACTATGAATCCAAATATAACAGGAGGGAAAATTCCGGATAATAATTTTTTTTGGTATTGTGAAGAATAAAAAATCTTACTATTTTTAATAACGATTTCATATACTTCTAAGATTAAAACTTTATTACTATGGATTCTTCATCCGAATATAACTGGCAAAATAAAAGCATCCTAATTGCCGATGATGAAAAAACAAGCTTCATTATTATTGAAGAATTATTGAAAGAAACAGGGATTCGTATTTTCTATGCAGAAAACGGACAACAAACAATCGATATATTTAAACAAAATCCTCAAATTGACATTATTCTTATGGATGTTAGAATGCCTGAAATGAGCGGAATTGAAGCAACCAAGCATATTCGTTCTATCAACCGAAATATTCCTATTATAGCTTTCACGGCATATGCGCTTTCTGACAACGAAGTTATTGCTCTCGAATTTGGATGCGACGATTATTTATCAAAACCTATAAGAGCCGAATATCTTCTTAAAAAAATAAATGAATACATAACCTCAAAACATTCTTTTTCTTAAACAGAAAAAATACAGTTTCAAATTTTTAGTTGTCATTCCTTCTATTATTACCCCTTTAAATTCATGTATTTTAATCCTTGCACAGCAAGGATATTACAAATAATATTTTTTAACCGAGACTTATTATTTCAATTGGATTTAGACTTTTTCATTAAGGTTTGTAAATATTATACGTAATTTGCAATATTATAATACTGAACAAAACAACTACAATAAAATAAATGAAGGTAATCTTATCAAAAAATAAAATAATCTCAATAGTATCTATTCTTGTACTAATTCTAATATGGAAAATAATTTCACTTATATACAATTCGGATATTATATTGCCTTCGCCTGAGTTTACATTACTTACCACTGGAAAATTAATTATTTCAAAAGGATTTGTAAAAATTATAAGCATAACAATACTCAGAGGACTTATTGGATTTGGTATTTCATTTATTTTAGGCATCATAATAGGAATACTCGCTGGAGTAAATCAATCATTTTATGCTTTTTTAAGCCCTATACTTGTTGCCGTCCGATCAGTTCCTATTGTATCAATTATTTTATTAGCTCTTATTTGGTTTAAAAGCGATTTTGTTCCTGTTTTTATAGCTCTACTAACTATGTTTCCGTTTATATGTACCAATATTATTGATGGGATTCGCAATGTTGATAAGGAATTGATTCAAATGTCCGAATTTTATAAGATACCCCAATTAACAATAATAAAAGACGTTTATATTCCGGCCATTACTCCATTTATTTTCAGCGGAGCCTCTAGTGCCATGGGTTTTGGATGGCGAGCTATAATTATTGGAGAAGTATTAAGCCAACCTCAATTTGGGATAGGAACATTTATGCATTCGGCACAAACCTACTTACTGGTAAACGAACTTATTGCTTGGACAATCATTGCTGTTGTTATTAGCTATATCTTCGAAATTATTTTACGAAAAATTGAAAAAAACATTATTATTTGGAAATAATATGCACTTACAAATAGAACACTTATATAAATCGTTTCAAGAAACGACCATCTTTAAAGATTTCAATCTCGAAATTAAGAAAAATACGATAAGCTGTATTTTAGGTCCTTCGGGCTGTGGAAAGACAACCCTATTAAGCATTATAGGAAAAACCATAAAACCCGATTCAGGAATATTAAATGGATTCGATAACAAAACATTGTCTTATATTTTTCAAGAGCCACGATTACTTCCGTGGAAAACTGTTTGTGATAACATTTCGTTTGTATTAAACAAGACAATTGACCCAAAACAAAAAAACGAGATAACTCTAAAATATTTGAATTTAGTTGAGCTAAATAATTTTGCGAATCACTATCCTGCAAGTTTAAGCGGAGGCATGAAACAACGAGTAGCTATTGCCAGAGCATTTGCTTATCCCTCGGATATTATACTTATGGATGAACCTCTAAAAGCTTTAGATTTAAAATTAAAATTGAATCTAATAAAAGCTTTCCGTAAAATATGGA
>JAKSCO010000356.1 GCA_022360575.1 Bacteroidales bacterium
AGCCCGCCACTGGAGTTGTTTGCGGAAAATGAGCAAATAAGTCTGGGAGACAGCGTAAAGCTAGTCGCTGCAGGAGGGAGCATTTATAACTGGACGCCTGCCGAATCATTAAGGTCCCCGGGATCATCTTCAACTTATGCCTTGCCAAAGGAAACAACCACATATATCGTTCAGTCAGCTTCAGAATTTGGTTGTATCAGCACAAAGGAAATCGAAGTAAAAGTTGTTGAAGATTACAAAGTAAAGGTTTCTAATCTTCTTACTCCCGACGACAATGAGAAAAATGATTATTGGCGCATTCAAAATATTGAAAATTATCCTAAAGCGAAAGTGAGAGTATTCAACAGGTGGGGAGAAATAGTATTTGAAAAAGTAGGTTATCAAAATGACTGGGATGGAAGAAGGAAGAATGATATCCTTCCAGACGGAGTCTATTTTTATGTTATCACATTCCCGGATACAAATGAAATATATAAAGGCGTATTGAGTATTTTCAGAAACCTGCGAGGGTAAAGATTTATTTTTTAATGAAGAAGACAAACAACATCATATTAAAGCAATTTTTCTTGCTGAGCATGTTTTTTTTAGCTCCAGGAGTTTACGGGCAACAGCTCAACAATCAGATGCGATATTTTCTTTTCCCTTCGCAAATGAACCCGGCATTCACCGGAATGGAAGGCGACATGAAGGTTTCGGTGATATACAACCGGCAATGGCTGAATTGGGAAAATGGTCCGGAATATCTGAATATGGAGCTGACAGGGGCCATCAGGGACAGGCATGGGCTTGGAGTGAGCTTTATTTCGGATTCTGAGCATATTTTAGGAAAAACCGGAGGCTATATGAGTTACCGTTATAAACTTCCGATTTTTGAGCACACTTATATGGCCTTTGGTCTGTCTGCAGGTTTTTTGGGGCAGCGTATTTATTTTGACAGAATCAAAAATTCAGATCAAAGCGATGGATCCTTGCTGAAGGCATCGGTAGACAAGACTACCTGGGATATCAACGCCGGTTGGATGATTTCCCGAAAGAATCTTTCTCTGGGATTTTCTGTTTATCGACTGACGGCTCCGGAAACTAACTTCAGGAAAGAAAACTCTAAGGATAAAAAACAAGTGACCCTAAAACTCATCAGACACTACAGTCTGCATGCCCGTTATCTTTATTCTTTTCATCCAAAATGGGATCTCCAGCCATCTATTGTGCTGCGATCGGCTCAGGGCCTGCCTGTTCAGTATTACGGAGAAGTAACGGCAACGTATGACCGCCGGCTGACCGGGGGAGTTTTCCTGCGGAATCTCGATGGGTTGCGCTTTACTATAGAGCTGATGGCTAGTCGATGCCTA
>JAKSCO010000300.1 GCA_022360575.1 Bacteroidales bacterium
AAATGATAGCCATAGCCAGCCTGATTAAAATCAGCTATTAGTTTTTGGCATATATTCTCTATTTCTTGTTTCGTATCTCGTGCAAATTCAATAAGGAGTATTGCTTCTGGATCTCCATCGACAAAAAAACGATTTTTAGCTTGCTCTTTATTGTCGCGGGTTAAGTTTAAAACTTTGTTATCCATCATCTCTACAGCTCCTGGTTTGTGCTTTAATGCTATTAGATTAGCTTTAAATGCTTGCTCTTTTGTTTTAAAATGAGCAGCCAAAACAGCAATTTCTGATGGAGGAATATCAACCAGATTTAGTTTTATTTCGGTAATAAAGCCTAAAGTTCCTTCGGATCCACAAATTAAGTTAGAGAAATTAAATTTTTTGTCTGTTTGTGTAAACACTTCCGAATTGAGTAGTAAATCTATGGCATATCCGGTGTTTCGTCGATAGATTGATTTGTCGGGAAATTCAATTTGTATTTCTTTCTGATTTTCCGGATCACTCAATATAGTATTAATGTGCTTGTATAATTTATTTTCGAGCTTATTTCCATTTAGCTTTTCTGTAAATTCTGATTTTGTTATAGATTTAAATTCAACTTCGTTACCATCACTCAAAATTACTTTTGTGGCAAGAGTTTGATCTCGTGTTGTACCATAAATAATTGAGTGCGATCCACAGGCATTATTCCCAACCATTCCGCCTATCATACATCTGTTAGAAGTAGATGTTTCGGGGCCAAAAAATAAGCCATGAGGTTTTAAAAACATATTAAGTTCATCAAGAATAACTCCAGGTTGAACTTTGACCCATCGTTCTTCTTCATTCAATTCTAATATTTGAGTAAAATATTTAGATGTATCTACAATGATTCCGTCTCCAACAACCTGTCCAGCCAAGGATGTTCCTGCTGTTCGAGGAACTAACGAAGTGTTGTGTTTGTCTGCAAAAGCAATAAGTTTTTTTAAATCATCAGTGTCTTTAGGTCGAGCTACAGCGGTAGGCATTTCGCGATATGCCGATGCATCAGTAGCATATAGTATGCGTGTTTTTTTATCTGTATATAAATCACCACTTAGGGCTTTTTTTAGTTCGATAAGCTTGTTCTGCATTTTACATTTGATTTTTCACAATGTAAATGTACAAACAAAAAAGGCAGATGAAAAATCATCTGCCTTTGCTAAAATATATATGATATATTAATGAGCGTGTCCGTGTTCTAACTCTTCTTTAGTAGCTTCTCTTACCTCAAGAATATTTCCTTTGAAATGAAGATCATCACCAGCTAATGGGTGGTTAAAATCCATAGTAACAGTTTCGTCTTTTATTTCGATAACTAAGCCATTAAATTTATTTCCTTCATTATTTTGCATAGGAATAACATTTCCTTCTTTTAATAACCCTTCTTCGATTTTGCCATCTACTTCGAAAATATTCTTAGGTAATTCCATAACAGCTTCTTCGCTAGCTAAGCCATAAGCTTCTTCGCTCTTAAGAACAAACTCGAAATCATCACCAGCTTTTAAATTATTAAGGTTTTCTTCAAATTTAGGAAGCATTAAACCTGCGCCATATAGAAATACAAATGGTTTATCTTTTTCAACAGTTTCAACTATTTCGCCGTTGCTATTATCAACTTTTAATTGATAAACCAAAGTAACTACTTTGTCTTTTGATATTGTCATAATTAGTATTTTGAATGTTTAAAGTCTTGCAAAGAACGATTTTAATTATCAGAATTACAAGAAAATAGAATAAAAAGAATTACAAGAAAATACAGTAGCTTATCTTGTTTTAAGATAAGCTATATAATAATTATAAAACTTCTAATAATTCAACTTGGAATATTAAAGTAGTATGTGGTCCAATTTTTGGTCCAGCTCCACGTTCGCCATAAGCTAAGTTCGATGGAATATACAATTCCCACTTAGAACCTTCGTTCATTAATTGTAAAGCCTCTACCCATCCTTGGATTACTCCATTTACAGGAAATGTTGCAGGATCGTTGCGCTCAACAGAACTATCAAAAACATCGCCATTTATTAATGTTCCGTGATAATGACATTTTACTTTATCGGTAGCTAAAGGTTTTTTCCCATTTCCTTCGGTTAGTACTTTATATTGCAAACCACTAGGTAGAGTAACAACTCCTTCTTTTTGTGCATTCTCAGCTAAAAAGTTATTACCTTCTTCGATTATTTCTTTTGCTTGTTCGGCAGCTACTCCTTGTAAATATTCTTGTACTATTTTTCCAGCTTCTTCTAACGAAATTTCTGGTTGTTGTTTATTATAAACACTAGATATTCCTTCGCAAAAAGCTTCGATATTAATTTCTTTAATCCCTGTTGAATTTAAATTTCCGGCTAATGTTAATCCTAAGCTATAGCTAACTTTGTCTAAATCTTTTTCAAACTTCATATTTAAATAGTTTTTGATGTAAAATTTTCAATACAAAGGGCACAAAAATAATAGTTTTTTGAAACTAACTTTCAAAAATTTAGATATTTATTCTATAAATTTTTAATGCATTATTTTTTACTGTAATAATTTTAGGCTTAACTTATTAAATCGGGTATAAAATAGAACCGAAGCAAATCCTAGTGCTGCTAAAAATCCATACCAAATACCTTGAGGTCCTAAATTTAAGATAAAAGCACATAAATATCCTACAGGTAATCCTATAACCGAAAAAGATATTATAGCATATAGCAGAGGTCTTTTTACATCGGCAATACCACGTAATGATGCTAAGGTTACAATCTGCATTCCATCAAAGATTTGAAAAACACTGGCTACTATCAGTAATTTAGCTGCTAAATCTATAACTTGATTGTCGACAGAATATATTTGAGCTAGCTGAGTTCTGAAAAGTAGAAACATTGTAGCTGTAAACGACATAAATAATAAAATTAAATGAACCGATGCAAAAACAGCTTTGCGCATGTCTGAGTAATTGTGAGCTCCTAATTGATGCGATACCCGTATTGTTGTTCCTTGTGCAATCCCACTAGCCAACATAAAGGTTAAGCTAGATAAGCCTAAAGCTATTTGATGTGCAGCGATAGGTACTGTACCAAACCATCCCATCATGATTGATCCAATACTAAAGGCAAACATTTCTATTATCATTTGAAAACCAACGGGGATTCCAATTTTTATTAATCGAAAGAAATAGGGTCTATTAAAATTACTGATCTTAAAATAAGTAAAATACTGTTTGAATTTTTGTCGCTTAATAAATATCAATAAAAACAATATAGGACTTATTGTACGAGCAATAAAAGTTGCATAAGCAGCTCCAACAACTCCATATTCTGGAAATCCAAATTTTCCAAAAATAAATAGGTAGTTAAATATTATATTAATTACATTAGAACTTAATGTTACGAACATTGCTGCTTTTGTATTTCCAATTCCTTCTGCAAATTGTTTAAATGTAAAAAACATTAAGAACGGAATCATTGAAAATACTTGAATGTAATAATAAGGCATTGCCATTTCTACAACCTTATGAGGTTGCCCCATATTATCCATAAGAAAAGATACTCCAAACATTATAACAGTAAGAATAAATCCCATGAAAAAATTTGCAATCATCGAATTTTGGAATAGTTTGGCAGCATTTGCTTTATTGTTTTCGCCAAAAGCTTTTCCTACTAAAGGAGTAAGTCCGAAAGTGAATCCCATTCCGAAAATTAAACCGTTCATAAAAACAGAACCAGCAAACGACGCTGCTGCTAGTTCGTTTGTCCCCACATGTCCTAACATTATATTATCTGCTTGTTGCACCAGCATTTGTCCAAGCTGAGATAATAAAACCGGTATCCCTATTTGTAAGTTACGCTTATAAAAGGGAAGATATTCTTTTATACTCATATAAAAATTTGAAAAATAAGGACGCAAAATTACTCGAAAGAACTTAAAAGCCAAATAAAAACAACGTTATTTGTAATTCTTTTTTTATTTACAAATGATAGAGGAAGGTAAAGTAATGAAAAAAGCCCCTATTAAAAGGCTTTTTGAGTTATTATACCAAATGAATTTCAAGATGAGGGATTTATAAAAATGAATAACTTTTGTCTTAGGCGCGACGAAAAAGTAAAAGATAGCCTAGTTACCTTGCAACTTTTTTGGTAATGGATAAGGCAAAAAGAAACGTTTTATTTTGATGTTCTTTTGGTATTAGTTGAGGAATATTATTTATTCTTTCGAAAAGAGAAATTCGGCTCCTCCTTGTTCTAATACCATTGTATTTTTTTGAGGATTAAACAAGAAAACAGCTTTAATATTAATGTATCTAAAAGTATCTACACCCGTTGCTTCAAGGGGAAAAGCTGGTTGTCCGGTTGCCTGAGCAATTAATTTTTTCTCCTGCTTAGTTATAGTAATTTTTAACGGTATTTCCGATGAAGAGTATATACCTACATATTGATCTAAATCTTTAATATTAACTTTTGCTGATTTGAACTCAGGAATATCATATGATTTGTCATATACTGCACTTAATACAGCAATTGATATATCGTTAAAATTAAAATTTAATCCATTTGCAACTAAGGCATAAGAAATATTTTTACTTGAGAAATTAATAAATATTGAATTGAATCCATCAATACCTCCAGAGTGTCCATATCCTTTTTTAAGATGAAAAGGTATTCGGAATAAACCTATCCCATAATTATTTTCGATTGTTTTCATTAAATCAAGGCTCTCTTTTTTTAATAATTTCCCTCCAAACAATGCATTGCTAAACTTTACTAAGTCGCTGGGAGTAGAAACGACTCCGCCTGCTCCCAAAGGAATAGACATATCAGTCTCGGGTTCAAGTTCCCATCTTTCCATAAACTTGTATGAATAACATTCGTTGTTATTGGTATTAATTTTTCCTCCTAAATAAGTATTGGTTAATCCAATCGGGGTGGTAATGTATTGACTTAATAACTCAGAATAGGTTTTCTCGAAAATTTCTTGCAATATGTAGGTTAATAAAACAAAATTTGAGTTGCTGTATTGAGCTTTTTCTCCAGGTTCGAAATCGCTTTCTTTTTTTGCAATGATCTTAACCATTTCTTTTGGTGTTTTAGCTTGAGTATTCCAATTAAAATAAGTTGAATCGCTTGTAAAATTGTGTATTCCGCTTCTGTGACCCAGTAGATGTTTTATAGTTATTTTATCGGCATTTTCGATGATTGGGAAAAATTGATCTATTGTCTGATCGAGAGAAATCTTATTTTCTTCGACAGCTTTCAGGACTAAAACGGTAGTAAATGTTTTAGATATAGACCCAATTCGGTATTTCGAATTTTCATTTGCTCGACGATTATTTTTAAAATCGAAAAATCCTACAGATTTAGTGTATATTATTTCCCCATCTTTTGAAATAGCAACACTACCCATAAATTTATTATTCCTTTCGAGTACATCGAAATAATTATCTAATTTCGTTTTATCAAAATCTTCTTGACTAAGGTTTATAAAACTTATAAGAAATAAGGATGTTATAAGTAGCAACTTTTTCATAAATAACTTTTGTTATGGTTAATAATTAAATATCTAAAATTTAGAGTTGTAATGTTTATATACGAAAATAAGTATTTATATATGTTTTAATAATACTTAATATAATTAAATTTTATTTAGTTTTTAAATTCTTAGCAATCCTAATATTGCTGTGGAAAAATATAAAAAATATTCTGCTAGAGCATTTATGCATGTACAAATATTCAAATTTTTAACAAACTTTGATTTATATCGACGAGAGGAAGGTGGAAAGAAGCAATATTCATGCTAATTTATCAAAAAAGTTTAAAGAATAGGACTGAAAGTTTTTCCAAATAAGAGGTAATATCTGAAAGAAATATTTTTACAGTTTATTATTTTTTAGCTATAAAATATGGGACTTGTTATATTCACGAAGTGATTCAACCTCTGTGACGAAGTAAATTAAAGAATCGTATGGGGACTCTTAAAAATTCCTTGTTTGTAGGTTTTCAAGCATCTTTCTCGAGCAAGTTTATGTTCGATAATGGGCTTTGGGTATTCTTCAGTATTTAGTTCTGGAATCCATTTTTGTGAGTACAATAAATCATGGTCAAATTTTTTTAGTTGCTCGTGTGGATTAAATACTCTAAAGTAAGGAGCAGCATCACAACCTGTTCCAGCTACCCATTGCCAATTTCCATTATTCGACGAAAGCTCGTAGTCGAGTAATTTCTGAGCAAAAAAAGCTTCGCCCCATTTCCAATCAATTAATAAATGCTTTACCAAAAAGCTAGCTACCACCATTCTTACCCTATTATGCATATATCCTGTTTGATTTAATTCGCGAATTCCGGCATCAACCATAGGGTAGCCTGTTTTACCCTGAGTCCATAAATCAAACTCAATATCATTATTTCTCCAATTTATTCCATTGTATTTCTGTTTAAAATTGTGATCGACCACATTAGGAAAATGAAAAAGGATTTGCATAAAAAATTCGCGCCAAATAAGTTCGCTTTTAAATACATCATTCCCTTTTTGTATAAATTGCCAAATACGTCGGATACTTACTGTCCCAAATCGTAAATGAGG
Source organism: Bacteroidales bacterium (assembly GCA_022360575.1). GTDB lineage: Bacteria > Bacteroidota > Bacteroidia > Bacteroidales > UBA12077 > UBA12077. Next base: position 6,568 of record JAKSCO010000300.1, read on the forward strand.
ACCAAGGTAAGTTGTTGAATCCTCTGCCGGAAAATTGCGTTTTTCAGGATAACTTTCGAGCTTTGATAAATCAAAAGCTTTTACATTTATGTGCGATTTATGAAATCCTAAGTCGTTTAACGATGGAAAACGGACTTGTTCAGACAAAAAATGATTTGTATTTGTAAGCTTTTCGCAGATAAACTCGGGTTTAGTAATATTTTGCAACCATTTATTTTTATAAGGTGTAAATACAGTATACGGATTTCCATCGGCTTTTATAATTTCGTCTTTTTCGAATATTACCTGATCTTTAAAATCGAAAGTTTCGACTTTGTTTTTATTTAATAGGTTTCGTATTTTTTTATCTCTCGAAATAGCATATGGTTCGTAATCGCAATTAAAGAAAACTTTTTTAATAGGATATTTAATTAATAAATCTTTGAAAATTTTTTCGGGATCGCCACATAAAACATGCAAAGAACTGTTATAAAGTAATAGCTCTTTATTGATATCCGAAAGTTGATTGTAAATAAAATTAATTCGTGGATCGGTAGTTGGTAGTTCGTTTGTAATATTCGAATCGAAAATAAATATGGGTAATACTTTTAGTTTCGATTTTAAAGCCTGATTTAATGCTTTGTTGTCATCTAAACGTAAGTCGCGCCTGAACCAAAATATAGAAATCATTTTCTTAATTTTTAATTTCAGATATCTTTTTTACAATTTTATATACTATTTGTTCATATACCATTCTATTTCTATAATTTAAAGATGCATTTCGATAAATAAGCCAACCGGATAGGTTACTTGACGTATATTTTGGGGTTCTGGACGTATCCAGATAGGTTGTTAGACGTATATTTTTAGGTTCTTGACGTGTCCAGATAGGTTACCTGACGTATAATTATAGGTTGGTGTACGTATCCATTTCTATAATTTAATGATCTGTTTCGGTAAATAACCCAAATGGATAATAAATGAAATGTATTTGATGTGTTTGATTTGTATCGAGAATTATAATCGCTTTTTAGCGAAGGTTAAACAAACCGAAATATTAGAGTATTTTTAGAAACGGAACTTATATTCCGAATAAATAAGCAGCAAACAATACAATAACAAGCATCAATACCCAGCGAATAAAATTACTACCCCAGCTAATAGCCATTTTCGATCCGACAATTCCTCCAAAAACATTTCCTATTGCGGCTATTAATCCCA
>JAKSCO010000095.1 GCA_022360575.1 Bacteroidales bacterium
ATAGTTTCGGCTTCGTTAATTTCCTGAGTCGAAATAGTTACTCCATACTCCTCGTCGGCTAAAGCTATTATCGATAAAGTAGCCAACGAATCCCAAGCATCAAATGAGTTAAATTCGTCTTGAGGATTTACACTATCTTCTTCGAGTAATTCGGCAACTGTATTTAAAAAATTATCCATTCTGTTTTATATTTAAAATTCTATTATTTTATTAAACTCTAACATTCCTAAATCCATTATCATTGCGCCCCATGTAAGCCCAATTCCGAAACCCGACAAACATACTTTATATGTATTATCAAGTAATTTATCACCTAAGTTGAACGATATATTAGTAGGTATGGTTACACCACTGGCATTCCCAAAATTCTCGACAATATTATTTGGCATTTTTTCGCGCGGCACACCCAATTTATCTGCTAATTTTTGTAGCATAAATCTATTGGGTTGATGAAAAAGATAATAATCAATATCTTCTTTTTGTAATTTAGTTTTTTCAAGAATTTCTTCGATTAACGGAGGTACTCTTTCTTGAACAAATGAAAATACCTTATCGCCTTGCATTACCAAATTATCTAAACTTCTGAAATTACCAGCACCATCCTCTTTCATTAAAGCTGTTTCGGCATTCGACGGCAACTGAAAACCTCCTGCCGGAATATGTAAAACTTTGGCACTTGTTCCATCCATTTTTATAGATGCGTGTATTTTGCTCTGATTAGTATTTTTCTCTACAATTGTTATTGCTGCAGCATCGCCTGTTAAGGGATGACTATTTCGATCGCGTTTCGAAACTTTCTTGCTTAAAGTATCGGCATTTACAACAACAACTTTACTTACGGTTTCTTGTTCTAAAAACATAAAAGCTTGTTGCAACCCGATAAGATATCCCGAACAACCTTGGTTTATATCAATGCAAAGCATATCTTCTTTTAAACCTAAGCGCCCTTGTATAATATTGCTTGTTGCAGGTAAAAAATAATCTGGCGATTGAGTAACCAATATTAAAGCATCAATACTCTCTTTGTCCAGAGCACTTGTTTCGAATAAATAATTAAGCCCATAAACAGCCAAATCCGAAACAGTAGTATTATTTTCGACAATTCGATGTTTATTATATCCCATGGCTAACTTAAGTTTCATCGATTGAGCCTTAGAGAAATTATAATTCTCTAGTTCATCGTCAAAAAGAATTTCTTTCTTAGGAAGCACGGTTAAAACACCTGTGATCTTTTTCTTTTCATATACAAAATTCATAATACAAGTTTATATTGTTCCTGAATCTACATGTATTTTTTCTCCTGTTATCGAAAGAGCTGCCTCTGAAGCTATAAAGACAACTGTTTTAGCAACACTTTCTATACTTGTTGCTTTTTTCAAAGACGTTCTTTTATAAATACGCTCTTTTTGTTCGTCTGATAAATCAGAACTCATATCTGTATCCATAAAACCCGGAACCACAACATTTGATCTTATTCCATATCGACCCCATTCGCGAGCTGTATTTTTCGAGAAAGCCTCTATTGCTCCTTTGGTCGAAGCATACATTGCAAGTCCATTATATCCTGTATGTGCACTAACCGATGAGATATGTATTATATTTCCTTTTACCTTATTCAAAATCATATTACGCAATACATATTTTGTTATCAAGATAGGAGAAAATACATTTACCTTGTATGTTTCCTCTAAGTTATAGGCATTAACATTTGTTATTATATCATCATAAGCTATTGCAGCATTATTAACAAAACAGTTTATCGAAATATTCTTAATAAACTCTTTAAATATAATTTCTTTGATATTACTTACATCTTTTAAATCGATTGATTTAAAAAAAACTTTCTCAGGATATTTACTTTCTAGTAGCTTAAATTCATCGGTATACGTACGACTTACACCATATATGGTATGTCCTTTTTCTAGAAATTGCTTACAAATCTCAAGCCCCACTCCTCTTGAACAACCTGTAACTAAAACATTCATTTTCTTTCTATTTTTCCCGTTCGTGTTATTTTTATTTTTTCAGTAAATTGAATTCTTCTGGGGATTTTGAATTCTTGTAACTTTTCTCTCAGAAATTGTCTTATGTGATTTTCTTTTAGATCTTTTCCTTTAATCAATTTTATATCAGCACACAATATATTACCAAGTACCGAATTTTTTTTAGAAAAAACAACAACATCTTCAACAGAAGATACCAACCTTATTGTATCTTCTATCTCAATAGGATCTACATTATAGCCCCCTATATTGATTAGGTTATTTTTCCGAGTTACAAATCGAAAACTTTTTTCTTCTGGATTAATTATCTCTATAATATCTCCTGTATGATAGAAATTATTTTCAATTGCTAATTCATTAGATTCTCCTAATAAAGTTTTATGAATTAACAATTCGTTATCTATAAATTTTATTTTATCTGTTAATTTCTGGGGAACTTTAAAAATATCCGAATTAGAAACAAATAAAGATCCCGACTCTGTTGATGCATAAATATTATTAAATTTTGCAACAGGAAAAATCTGTTTTATACTATTATATAATTCAGTATCCGATTTTTCTCCACCAAAAGTTATTCGTTTAACCGAACGGTATTCTTTTTCAAAAGGCAATAAAAGTCTGTAAAACGAGGGCGTTGCTGATATATGGGTTACTCCGAACTTCTGTATGTTTTCATATATCTGTTTTCGTTG
>JAKSCO010000338.1 GCA_022360575.1 Bacteroidales bacterium
GATTACTCAAAAAAAATTGGTGTTATCGAAATCGAAGAAGGAGTTTACAACATAACTGCTAAAGGAGATGGTGTTGAAACTGATACTACAAACAAAACAACTACAAGTAGAGATGTAAAGTTAAGTGGACTATTAGAAAATATGCCTATCAACGGAGAGATAAAATCTATTACAATAAAGCCCACTATCAGTATTGAAAGTAAAGGCTTTGTATTTAAAGAACTTTATTTTTCAGGATCAAAAACTCCTGCCGGCAGAATGTATCTTAAAGACAAATACTTCGAAATTTATAACAATACTTCAAAAGTGTTATATGCCGATGGACTAGTAATTGCCGAAAGTGTTCATACAACAACTCTTAGTAAAAATCCTTTTGCAAAAATCATTGACTCTGCTTTTGTTGTTCATACATTATACTCTATCCCTGGCGATGGCAACGATTACCCCGTACAACCCGGGAAAGGAATTATTTTATGCGATGTTGCTATAAATCATAAAGCAAGCAATAGCAATTCTATCGATTTATCAAAAGCTGATTTCGAGTGGTACGATAAACATCGTATTGATGTTGATGTTCCAAGTGTTCCTAACTTAGTTAAAAACTTTTCATACTCTCCTACAATATGGACTCCTCACAATAGAGGTGTTAAAGCTTATGCTATATTTAAACCTAAAGGATCAATGAAAGATTATATGACTAAAAATATAATTGATTATACTACCCCTTCCGGAAGAGTCCGTAAACGTTATAAAATTCCTAATGATTTAATTATCGATGCTGTAGAATTAAGTACTCCTTCTAGATTTAAAAAGAAAGCTCTATCTGCATCCCTTGATTTTTCTTACACTCATTGTGGCGACGGAGATGATGCTCGATTTGGAAAATGTGTACGACGAAAAGTTAAAGAAGTAATCGACGGAAGAACTATTTTAATGGATACGAACGATTCAAGAAAAGATTTTGAAAGCACAGTTGATCCAAAACCTAAAAGCTTAAACTAAAGATATTATAAATTCTAAAACCGGATAAATGAATAAATACAAATACATAATATGTGTTATCTTATTTTTAGTAATTGCAAGCCAAACAGCTTTTTCTAACAATGTAGATTCTTTGTTGATTATTTCAAGTGAAAAAAACAGTTTATCTCATTTACCGGTTAATTTTTTATCTCTAAATCCCATTTTTAAGCATATCGACACTCGTCCGTTTAATACAAGTCTATTTCTTGGAACAAACCTTCGAGGAATGAAAAAACCAGTGGTATATACTCATGGTCAAGATTTAAAAAGTATTAATTTGGCTGTTAATAGTCGAAAGAAACTCAAAAGCTTGAATGTTTGGGGAAATGCAGATTATAAAAGATCAAATATCAATAACATTAAATGGAATGCAGTAAGTGATAGAGGATTCATTTATCCATACTCAATAGCTCATACTTCTCCTGTAAAAAATTATCTCGAAAGGTATCAATTTAATGGAGGTTTCGGAAAAACAATTAAATCTATTGATATTGCCCTCGAAGGAAAGTATATAGCTCAATACGAATATGGGAAAAATGATCCTCGATCGCTTAATAAATTATACGACATAGAGATTAAAACCGGTATAGCCAAGAGGATTCTTAATAGCAAACTGGCAATATCTCTAAGATATAACAATTACAGACAAAGAGTCAATCTAAGGTCTGTTACCGAAGATCGTACTGATATGATATTTCTTTTAAAGGGTTTTGGTCAACAACACGAAAAACTAAGCGAAAGAACAGCAAGCTATGCTGTAAGCTATAAAGCAAGCATTATAAATATCGGAGTACAACATATACCTACAAAAACAGAAGGAATATACTGGAGCTTTAATTATCAATCAAAAAGCTTAGAACAGAATCATCGAAATAAGCTTACTCCTTTTTTATTAAAACAAACAGATATAAATTCTATTTTAGGTTATAAAAGAACCTTAAACAAAGGTCTTTTATATAGTTTCTTCGATTTTGAATACACACAAAAAACAGGAACCGAAGTTACATTTAATCTAGTTGAAGTACACAAAGATCCTATTCTATACGATTGGAAAAAACTAAGCGAAGCTCAACGATACAGTTTTAAAAGATATACATCGGCTATTAACATACAATACGAGTACATTTTTTCTAAACAAAAAACAATGTGTACTCATTTAAGATCAGAGTTTACAAACAATAACGAATCATTTGTTGGTCCTGTTTTATATACAAAATACAATCAGCTAAATAATTCGTTATACATAAGCTATAATCATATATTTAATCATTATATGTTAAATATATACTCTAATGTAGCTGTAGTAAATACAGTATCTAAAAATAATAAATGGCTTAAAAATACAGATACTGAAAAAGCATACACTCACGATCAGGACTACTTTGCTGCTGATAAATATCGTTTTAAAATCGGAATAACCAACACGTTTCCTGTATCCGATCAATTACTAATGTTTGTTGATACAAATTTCAAATACGAACACAACAATATTGAACCTATAAAATGGGCAAATATTCGTGTCGGAATAATATTCTAATTATTACAAATAATAAACTAACGAGTCAAATGTCAAATGTAATAGAATGTAAAAATCTAACCCATTACTATGGGGAAAGATGTATTTACGAAAACTTAAATTTTACCGTACAAAAAGGAAGAGTAACAGGTTTACTTGGAAAAAACGGAAAAGGTAAAAACACCACCATAAATATTATGAATGGATACTTGCAGCCCAAATCAGGAAACTGCTTTTTGCTGGGCGAGCCATCTCATAATTTATCTCCAGAAACAAAACAACGAATAGGATTACTAATCGAAGGGCATGTACAATATTCGTTCTTCGACATTGAGCAGATCGAAAAGTTCTATTCGGCTTTTTATCCCAAATGGAAAAAAGAACCTTATTACGAATTAATGAGCAAACTTAAAATTGCTCCAAAACAAAAAATATCTAAAATGTCGTGTGGACAACGTTCGCAGGTTGCTCTGGGCCTTATTCTTGCTCAAGACCCCGAGTTGCTTATTCTCGACGATTTTAGCATGGGTTTAGATCCTGGATACAGAATGCTTTTTGTCGATTATCTAAGAGAATATGTTAAAGCCGAAAACAAGTCTGTTTTCATAACATCTCATATAATTCAAGATCTCGAACATCTAGTCGACGATTGCTTAATTCTCGATTATGGAAAAGTATTATTACACAAACCTACATCCGACCTATTAACCAAATTTAAACGATATCGGTTTAAAGCACCTAAAAACTTTAAAATACAAAACGAACAGTTCTACAACACCGAACTTATTAAAGGAATGATAGAAACATATAGTTTCTTAAACAAAAAAGAAGTACTAAACTATATCAAAGATCTATATCCCGAAATTGAAACTATCGATGAGTATAAGCTAACTCTCGAAGAAGCTTTTATTGGATTAACCGGAAAATACTAATACATTATGAGAAAAGCATTATTTTATAAAGAATGGACAAAAACCCGATGGTTTTTACTTGCTACATTAGCCTGTGGTGTGCTAATTAATATATACATGCTCTTAAAAATAGGTAGATCTTTTCGGTTTGCCGGACACGAGCACTTATGGGATGTTATCGTTAATCGAAATCAATTTCTATTTTCATTACAACAGTATTATCCTGCTATCTCTGGTTTAATTGTTGCCGGAGCTCAAATGATTCCCGAAATAAATAACAAAAGATTAAAGCTTTCGCTACATCTTCCGCTAAAAGAATCAAAAATCATTACAAATATGATTACTACAATTTTAGGGGTACTGATTATTGCATTAGGTTTAAATCTTGGTTTCTTAATCTTAGGAGCTTCTCTATATTTCCCAACTCAAATAATACAAAGCACTATAATAACTCTTTTGCCTTGGTATATTGGAGGAATACTTGCTTATCTTTTAGTTGTTTTCTGTTGTTTCGAACCTCTATGGAAACGAAGAGTAATTAATATTTTAATCTCTATTGCCTTATTAAATATTTATTACTTAAGCAATTTTCCCGGAGCATACTCTAAAAACATTTTTGTAATGATAATTATACCTTTAATATCATTGCTATTTGTTTATTTATCTGTATTCCGATTCAAATCTGGAGTACAACCAAAGTAATCGAATTATACCAAAAGATCAACAAAAACATAAAAGAATGAAACGATTCAAACAAATAAAATATTTAGTATTCGTAGTAGTTGTATTAATATTAGCTTGGATTTCGCCTTTTTTATGGGGTTTAATAAGCGATAAAGCTACTTATTATCCATTTACTTACTACAGTTCTGTAAATCATAAATTTTGTTCATTAAATTTCAAAAACGACAAAGTTACTCGTACCGATGTAGATGGCAATATATACACCGAAAATCAATGGGATAGCATTTTACCTTTACTTTCGTACAGACAACTTGCAGCCAATGGCTTACTCCCCGACTCTTTAAACGGGGTGCCCATAGCATTAAATCAGATTAGAGCAACAAATTATTATTACCGATACAGTCCTAAAAATTTGTTCTCGCCATCAATTCCATTGTATCCTCTTTTCGAATCAATGTCGGGGCGTGTCGATTTAGAATTACCCGGCGATGTATTTCGTACAACAAAAAATGGAGTTGAATTTCTCGATCCAAAAACCAATAAGGTACTTGTTAGTAAAAGCGAGAAATACTCAAAAGCTCTTCGAAAAAAAGGCTTTGTAGGTCCCGAAAAATGGACTGCCGGAACTCCTACTATACAAAAAGCATACGACCAAGGGTACTTTATTCTCGATCAAAACTCAAACCTTTTTCATTTTAAAAGAGTAAACAACAAACCTTTTGTCCGAAAAATCGATCTCCCTAACGGAATAGAGCCTATATATATGGCTACTACCGAATACGGCGATAAACGATCTTATGGCTTCGTTATCGACAAAAACAGCCAATTGTATGTCTTGTCGACAAACAACTATAAATTTATTCATATCCCCGTTCAGTTCAATTACAAAACAAATAAACTAGTGCTTATGGCAAATATGTTTTACTGGAACTTTGGTATTACATCGAAAAACGGGAAAACATACTATGCCATTGATGCTAAAAATTTCAATGTTATCGATACATTTAAATACGATAAAGTAAGCAACAAATACTCCGAAATATCGAAATATGTTTTCCCTTTTAAATTAAGGTTTAAATCATACAACGATGGATATATAAAACCTCGATTCTTTATCGGATCAATATATTCTTTGCTAACAAACTTATTTTTTGTTTTACTTTTTATTGTAATCAAACGAATACAAAAAACAAAATCATCGGCCATAGCCATATTAGGGGTTGCAACTACCGGTATTTATGGCTTTATAGCTGCAATTATTTTAAAATTAAATCGCGAAAATTCATAAACCGCAAAACATGCGTTTTATGGTGAGAAATAACAATAAATAACAAATTTTTAAAAACTTAAACAGATGAGAAAAATAATTTTTGTACTAATAACTATTGCTACAATAAGCTTTGCTTGTAAAAACAACCAAAAACAAAATCAAAATATCCAAAACAACCAAGCTACATGGATCAATAAAGCTAAAAATGTTACCAGTTTATTAGAAACAGCAAACTCGAATATCGGAAACCAGATACATGTAAAAGGAACTGTAAATCACGTTTGTCAGAATTCAGGAAAAAAATTAATCCTTTTAGATTTAGCAAACGATTTAAGTATTCGTGTCGAAGCCGCAGGCGAAATAGCTGGATTCAACCAAGAATTAAACGGAAGCACAATTGCTGTAAAAGGAATTTTACGAGAAAAAAAATTAACTGCTGAACAAATTAACAATTGGGAAAACAAAGTAAAAAACAAAGCCGAAGATGAACACGAACACGAACATGCTCATAAAGATGGCGAAGAAGGCGACGACCATTGCAGCTCAGAAATGGCAAACATCAATAAAATGAGACAATGGATGAAAAACAACAATAAAGATTACTACTCGATATACTTTATCGATGGTACCGATTACGAAATACTCGACTAAACATATTTAATATAAAATAACAAATTCAACAAAAGCTTCTGTCTTGAAATCCATTTGGTATTACTAAACAAGATAGAAGCTTCTTTTTTTAGTTTCTACAGAAATGTATCGCCTAATGTTTAGCATGCAGTTATGGGTTTCTATATTTTTTGTAAAAACCCCTTAATCAAAGTTATAATCTATGCTTTTTTAATAGATTTTCTATATTCGTTTAATGTTTTAAAAGGTAATCGACTGCCTTTAGATATAACATTATAAATAAATTCATCACATTCAGATTCCGTTAAGATTTCCCCTTCAAAAGCAGCATTAATAAAATCCATCGTTGTTAAGTAAGTTATGCCATTATCTGTACAATATTTTTTGATATCCTTAAGATTACTACTACCAATAACATCATTATTATACCTACAATATGCCATACACGCACTCTCTCCTTTTCCTAAGCCTGATTTCACAAGTCTATTGTATTCAATAAAAACTTTCTTGTCATACTTAATCTCTAGTTCAGTTGCGAGCTTAAAGCTTAACAAATTGCTTACTTCGGTTGCATGTTTTTTAGATAGAGCTTCTTTGTATACAATAGATGGGATAAATAATTTATTTGGATATATAGATGGTAATTTACCAAGAAGATTGCCTTTACAGAAATGAATTATAACATCAGCATCAAGTATAATTTTCTTTTCAGAATCAATCATTGTTGTTGTCTTGGATTTCGTTAATATCAACTCCAATAGCCATCATTAATTCATTAAAATGTCCTTCTGATATCTTCCCTTCGTCATAAAGCTTATGAGCCAAACTCCCGTAGGTGCCTAGCAAAGCTCTTTCTTGACCTTCTTCATATAAATCTATTGGATATCCATGTTTAATAGCTCCTGATTTTATATTATGTGAATACTTTTCTTTAAAGTCATCCGAAATGTATTTCATTTTAAACAACTGCATTAATAATGCAGCTCTAGAACACTTATATGTATGTTCTATTTTTAATAAGGTTCCTAAGGTTATTCTATCTTTACCATGTTCTTCTGCTGGAATCATTCTGGATATTCCGCCTTCAGGAATTAAAAGATGAGAAGCAAAAATATCTGCCATACGCTCATTTTTATCTTTCTTAGGAAAATGACCAACATTGCATTTGTGTGTTTTGAAATTTGGATCAAAATACAAATGATATAATTCGTGACAAATAGTAAAATTTTGCCTACCAATAGGATATTTAGCATTTATAAGCATAAATAGATTATCTCCTTCTTTTATTGATAGACCTGAGAAATTCTCACAATTTCGAAATACTGTTATTATATTTAATTGTTGAAGAAAACTTGTAAAATCAATAGGTTCACTACTATTGTATCCAAATCGATTTCTAAATTCTTCTGCATTCGATTTAAGCCTGTGTTCCATCGGTCTCTATTCTTTTCATTTTAAGATAATTTTTTACAATAGATTTAAAGTAACCTATATTAGCCCTATCTTCGGGTGTTAGCTCATCAGCTCTAAAAGCAAGAGCTAATTCTGGCTGAATATTTTCAGGATTTTCTTCTAGAAAAACTTCCATTTCAATATTCATATAATTCGAAATCTTCTCTAAATGTAACAAAGATACTTCTCTATTCCCATTTTCATAATAAGACAAAACTTCTCTGCTTACACCACAATAATTAGCAATATCCGCCTGACTTAAACCCAATTTTTCTCTAAAACGTTTTATATTATTTCCTATAATATTGTCCATATATTTTATATGTTTATTTGTTACAAATAAATGCTTTTTTATATAAAAACAAAAAAACGTAACAAA
>JAKSCO010000043.1 GCA_022360575.1 Bacteroidales bacterium
ACTTGCTAAAGCTTCGGACAGCTTTTTATTTTTAACGATTGTTTCGTCGAATGGGTACCCAAGCTGCGCTTGTTAGTGCCTTTTTTAATAAAACTTACGTTTTATTTTTTAAAAAACCTCAAAAGAATCTTCATTACTTTTAATCTCAATACTTGATACTCAAATCTTGATTGTAAAATCACAAAAGATTGTAATTACTGGCGGGGAATAAACTAAAATCGGGGTGGAATCTTTGATAATTGTCAATACTTTAAATACCAAAAGAATGTCCCCCATCTTAAAATTCATTTGGGATTAAAGGAAAAGACGCAATGATTTTATGCTTATTTTAATAACCTGAGTTCGATTATTAACTGGGAGTCTCTACTAAAAAAGATAATTCTTCATGTTCTATTATTCTCTTCTTTCCTTTTTCCATCAATGAAAAAGGAAACGAAAAAATCTAGGCAGACAAGCTCGCTTACCCATTATCGACTCACAATCTAAATAAAAAAGAACTTGCTAAAGCTTCGGACAGCTTTTTATTTTTAACGATTGTTTCGTCGAATGGGTACCCAAGCTGCGCTTGTTAGTGCCTTCTTATAATAAAACTTGCGTTTTATTTTTAAAAAAATCTCAAAACAACCTTCATGATTTTTAATCTCAGTACTTGATACTCATATCTTGATTCTAGAATCACAGAACCTTACAATTATCGGCGGGAGGATAAACTGAAATAAACGTTGTTATAAAAATATATTTGAAGAATCGTTTCGAAAAATGTTTTGGTATTATAGAAAAAGGATTGTTTTAAAATGTAAAACAATCCTTTTATTTATTGCTGTATTTTGATTTTAAGTTTTGGTTTTTAATATTCTTGGTTTATTTATAGACATAAGATAGATCAATAGCTTATTTTTTTTGATACGACCAGCCAAATTTTAGTCCGAATACAAAATAAGTTAATGTTACAGAACCTACAGCAAATAAGGTATCGCCAATAGAGCGTAACCATTTAAAAACATCTAAGTATTCTTGTTGATGAAATTCGGCCGAGCGAGCATACCACATTCCTACATCGACACTTGCAATTGTTTGAGCTAAGCCAACAGGCAGCAAGCTAACAACAGACATTAGTATAAGACCGATGTTTAGAGCCCAAAACGAAAATTTTATAAGTCCTTGTTTCCAAGGCTCGGGTTTCGATAAACCTTTAATAACAAAAAGTAAAAGTCCGATACCCAGCATTCCGTAAACTCCAAATAAAGCAGTGTGTGCGTGTACCGATGTTGTATTTAATCCTTGCATGTAATATAGGGCAATAGGAGGATTTATCATAAATCCAAATACTCCGGCTCCGAGCAAGTTCCAGAACGATACGGATATAAAAAAGAAAATAGGCCATTTGTAGTTAATAGTCCATTCGGTAGCTTTCATTACTCTGTAGTTGTGAAAAGCTTCGTATCCCATAAAAATCAGAGGAACAACTTCCAGGGCACTAAAAGTAGCTCCGAGAGCCAAAACAGCAGTAGGTGTTCCGGTAAAATACAAATGATGAAATGTACCAATAATACCTCCTGTTAAGAAAATGGTTGCCGAAGCAATAGAGGCTACTGTGGCTGTTTTGATATTTAAGATTTTCATTCGAACAAATAAGAAAGCAATTACTACGGTAGCAAATACTTCGAAAAATCCTTCGACCCAAAGATGTACAACCCACCATCTGAAATATTCGATAATTGCTAAATGAGTATGTTGACCCCACGTTAAGCCAGCTCCATAAAATAAAGCAATAGCCATTGTTGATATAACAAATAAAATTAAAAGATTTTTATCTTTTAAATTCTTTTTTAGTGCTGGGCGCAAAGCTCGCATCATTAATACAAGCCATATGATTAAACCTACAAATAAGAATATTTGCCAAAATCTACCTAAATCAACATATTCTAGTCCTTGATGTCCAAACCAAAAATTGGTTGTTAAATCTAATTTCTGCATTACGCCTAATAGTTCGCCTGTTAGCGATCCTAAAACAATAACCAGTAGAGCCGAGAATAAGAAATTAACTCCTAATTTCTGATATTTAGGTTCGAAACCCGATATGGCAGGAGCAATATAAAGTCCTGTTGCCAGCCACGAGGTAGCAATCCAAAACAAAGCTATTTGAACATGCCAGGTTCGAGTTACTGTATAAGGGAGTATTTCGGCTAAAGGAATACCAAAGAAACTTTGTCCTTCGACACCATAGTGGGCTGTTAGTACACCAAATACAACTTGTACTAAGATTAATAAAGATACAACCCAAAAATATTTTAATGTAGCTTTCATTGATGGAGTAGGACTAATCCCTGTTAAAGGATCTTGTGCCGGAAGGTGAGCTTCGTCAATATCTTCTTTTCTGCTTTTAGCATGATAAAAAGCTAAAACACCAATTCCTAAAAGCAACATAATAATACTAAAACCTGTCCATAAAATAAGAGCTCCCGAGGGTGTATTATCGGTAAGTTTTTCTGGGGGCCAATTATTGGTGTATGTAATTTTAGCATCGGGACGCTCTGTTACGCAAGCCCACGATGACCAAAAGAAAAAAGCATTTAACTGAAACATTCGTTCTTTGTCATTTAATGTGTTTTCTTTCATGGCATATTGTTCGCGCAGACTTGCAAATTCAGGGTCACCCATAAAAAGACTTGTGTAATGATCCATATTGCTGCGAATGGCTTCGGCTCTAATATCAGAAATTGTAATAATAGAGCTTTCGTTATTGTATGTATTTTTTCGAATTCTCTTTTGTAAACGAGATTGCAAAATAGCTTGTTGTTCGTTGTTTAAGCTCTCGAAATCGCCAAGGTAATCTTGATTAGCCCATTTATTTAAAATATACATCGATTCGCGATGTATCCAATCGGCATTCCAATCGGGGGCTACATAGGCTCCGTGTCCCCATATACTACCAAGCTCTTGACCTCCTGTCGAAAGCCATACTCGCTGTCCATCCTGAATATCTTTTTCTGTAAAAAGAATATTTCCTTCGGTATCGACTACTTTGTTCGGAATAGGAGGTGCTTCTCTGTAGATTTCTACTCCGTAATAGGCAAGTATCGCAAACGATATTGTTATTACAAGTAAAAAGTAAATCCAAAGTTTAGTTAGTTTTTTCATGTATATTAAATTTTAATGTTAAGTAAAAAGTATATAAAAGATACTAAAATAAAATGATAATGAGGGTGTTTGGGTTTGTTTTTATTGTAGATATTAATTGTTGTTCAAGCTTAATTAATACTCTCCCAGACATCATCAATGGGGTTAGTAACCCCAATGATGGGGTTCCGAACATCATCAATGACCTTTCTGATAGTATCAATAGTCTCCAGAACATCCTCCGAGACCCTAAAGAGGTCAAGCTTGGGGTAATTTACCCCATTAATGACCTCGGGGACATCAACGATGGGGTATTTTTAGTCAAAAAAATGAAGCTTTTTTCGAATTATGACCCCAATTGGGTCGAATTAGATGTATTTTATCTCAAAATCGATGATTTTAGGTCAAATTTTGATCGATTTTCTGAAAAAAACGATGTTCCAGAGGGTATTAATCATGTCGGCAACCCCATTAATACCCTCCCAGACTTCATCAATGGGGTCGGTAACCCCAATGATGGGGTTCAAGCCCCCATTAATTATGTCGATAATATCAGATACTATCTCGCAAACATAGCGGTATATGTTTTTTACATCGAATATGCCTATTTTTACATCTATCGAGATTTAAACGATATGAATTAATACCTTTTTTACATCGATTGCCTCGAAAAAAACATCAATGTATATCCTTTTTACATTCGTCGAGAACCAAAAAACATTCTTCGAGATCATTTTTTGATCTATCACGATCTTTTTTACATCGGCGAGGATGTTTTTTAGATCAATATTTTGATCTATTTTACCCCAACTAAGATGTAAATTGGGTCGTTAGAGATGTATTTTTAGTCTCGATTGATGTTTTTTTTTTTTTTTTCTTTCAAAATTTTGAAAGAAATTGATGTTTTTGCGGTCTCGATCGATGTCATTTTGATCGTAATTTATGTTTTCACCTGGCTGATTGATCTTTTTCAGATCATCTTCGATGTAAATAATAGTATTTAAAACCTCTGGAGATTTATTAATGCCTTCCCGTACATCAACAATGGGGTTGTTGACCCATTATTGATATCCCAGACATGGGCAAGGTATAGCAAGTAACTTAAGATGGTTAATATATAATGGATTATTCACTTAGGTTAATTGTTGGGAATTTGTTAATTGTTTATTGAAATTTTCTAGTAAAGTCACCTTATATTTGCTAAGTCTTTAACCAACTATTTAATTATTTCAAAAGAAACAAAGATGGAAGTAACAGTAAAAACTGCTGAGCAATTAGGTTTATTACCTGAAGAGTTTGAAAAGATAAAAGAGTATTTAGGACGTACTCCAAATTTTACCGAATTAAGTATATACTCGGTAATGTGGTCGGAGCATGCATCGTATAAAAATTCGATAAAGTGGTTAAAGACCTTGCCACGTACAGGAAAACAGTTGTTAGTTGAGGCTGGCGAAGAAAATGCTGGATTGGTTGATATTGGCGAAGGTCTTGCTTGTGCTTTTAAAATTGAATCACATAATCACCCATCGGCTGTAGAGCCCTATCAGGGAGCAGCAACAGGAGTAGGAGGGATTAATCGTGATATTTTTACTATGGGAGCTCGTCCTGTAGCTCAATTAAACTCGTTGCGTTTTGGCGATATAAACGAAGCTCGTACTAAATGGCACTTAAAAGGCGCTGTTAAAGGAATTGGCGATTACGGAAATGCTTTCGGAATTCCTGTTTTAGGTGGCGAGGTAATGTTTGATAAATGCTATAATACAAATCCGTTAGTTAATGCTATGTCGGTGGGTATTATGGAAAAAGGAGATACTATATCGGCAATAGCCAAAGGAGCAGGTAATCCGGTTTATATTGTAGGTTCGTCGACAGGTAAAGACGGAATACACGGAGCTACATTTGCTTCGGCCGACTTAAACGAGAATTCGGCTGACGACTTGCCTTCGGTTCAGGTAGGCGATCCGTTTATGGAAAAACTATTGCTCGAAGCTACATTAGAATTAAATAAAAGTGGTGCTGTTGTTGGAATGCAAGATATGGGTGCTGCTGGTATTATTTGTTCTACTTCCGAAATGTCGGAAAAAGGCGGACACGGAATGAAAATTAACTTAGATAGAGTTCCGTTGCGTCAGCAAGATATGATTCCTTTCGAGATATTACTTTCCGAGTCGCAAGAGCGTATGTTGGTAGTTGTCGAAAAAGGAAAAGAAAGTATTGTTGAAGGAATATTTGATAAATGGGATTTACATTGTGAGATTATAGGTGAAGTTATCGACGAAGACAGACTTTATTTTTATATGCACGACGAGCTTGTTGCTGAGGTTCCAGCATCTACCTTAGTTTTAGGTGGTGGTGCTCCAGTATACGATCGCGAATACAAAGAACCTGCTTACTATAAAGAATTTCAAAAGTTTAATATCGAAGATATTGAAGAGCCAAAGGATTATGTTGATACAGCAATGCAATTGCTACAAAGCCCCAATATCGCATCTAAAAAATGGGTTATTGAGCAATACGACACAATGGTGGGTACCGGAAATATGACAACAAACTTTCCTTCCGATGCAGGTATCTATAATATAAAAGGAACCAATAGAGCTTTAGCCATGACCGTTGATTGTAATTCGCGTTACGTAAAAGCCGATCCCGAAAAAGGAACTTCTATTGCTGTTGCCGAGGCAGCACGAAACATAGTGTGTTCTGGAGGGACTCCTTTAGCTGTTACAAATTGTTTAAATTTCGGAAATCCATACAATCCTGAAGCATATTGGCAATTTGTTGGTGCTATTAAAGGAATGTCGCATGCTTGTAAAAAGTTTAATACTCCGGTTACTGGTGGTAATGTTAGTTTTTACAACCAAATGCAGGTTGACGGACGTACAGAGCCTATAAATCCAACTCCTACAATTGGAATGATTGGACTAATCGATGATAAGAAACATCAAATGAGTATTGCCTTTAAAAATAAGGGAGATATGATTTACTTAATTGGTAAATCGCATAACGATATAGGATCGTCAGAGTATTTAAATTATATACATGGGATAGAGAAATCACCTGTTCCTCATTTTAATTTAGACGAAGAAGTTTCGGTTCAGAATGTAGTTAAAGGATTAATAAATAAGAGTCTTATTCTTTCGGCTCACGATGTTGCCGATGGAGGATTGTTTACTACGCTAACCGAGTCGGCAATGGTAAAATCATTTGGTTTTGATGTAACAGCCGATGCTTCGTTCAGAAAAGATGCATTCTTATTTGGCGAGTCTCAAAGTAGAGTTGTGGTTACTGTGTCGCCTTCAAACGAAGATAATTTTATTGATTTTATGATCTCTAGTAAAGTGCCATTTTCAGCATTAGGACATGTAACAAAATCAGAACTTCGTATCGACGATAATTCTTATGGATTTATTGGAGATATTAAAAAAATAGACGAAACTACATTGGAGAAATATCTTAACGAAGATTAATGATTACTCCATATAAAAATAATAAGTCGGGCAAGAAAGAGCAGGTCGCTTTTATGTTTAATAATATTGCCCGACGTTATGATTTTTTAAATCACTTTCTTTCGCTGGGTATCGATAAAATCTGGCGAAAAAAAGCGATTAACTCGCTAAAAGGAATCCCCCCAAAACCATTAATATTAGATATAGCTACCGGAACAGGCGATTTAGCTGTTGCTGCATTAAAGTATGATCCTCAGAAAATAATAGGAATTGATATTTCTGAGAAAATGCTAGAAGTAGGGCGCGAGAAAATTGAAAAGAAGAATCTTTCGCATACAATCGACTTGCAGAAAGGAGATTCAGAAAATATTCTTTTCGAAGAAAATTATTTCGATGCTGCTACTGTTGCTTTTGGTGTTCGTAATTTCGAAAATCTGGGTAAAGGATTAAAAGAAATAAATCGAGTGTTAAAATCGAAAGGTAAGCTGGTTGTTCTCGAATTTTCGAAACCTCAAGTTTTTCCAGTAAAACAATTGTACGATTTTTACTTTAAACGAATGCTTCCGTTTATCGGAAAAATAATATCTAAAGATTATGCTGCATATACTTACTTGTATAATTCGGTTAACGCATTTCCCGAAGGAGATAATTTTATTAGCGAACTAAAAAAGGCAGGCTTCGAAAATTGTAAAGCTCACCGATTGTCTTTTGGTATTGCTACAATATACAGTGCAAGCAAGTAAAAAAGAAAAGATAATTTCAATAATATTATTATATAAATTAACGTTAAGTAGGCAAAATTCTATATTTTGAAAAAAGCATTTATTTTAATATTAGGTTTCTTATTTGTTCAAAAACTCATGGCTCAAAGCGATGTAGTTTTAAATTACCAAAAAGTTGATAGTAAAAGAATACACTTTGGATTTACTCTTGGCTTTAATACAATGGATTTTCAGTTAACCCCATCGATGCAGCCTTATGGTGACGATTCGAAAATTTTAATCCCCGAGATAAATGTTCTATCTCCAGGTTTTCATGTTAGTGTTGTTTCCGATTTAAAAATAAACGAAGTATTAAATCTCCGATTCTTACCGGGGATATCGCTAGGTCAGCGTTCTATTCTATTTTATAATCAAGATAATACTATCGATACCGAAATGAAAATAGAATCGACTTATATCGATTTGCCTTTATCGTTAAAATATAGAGCTACCCGAATATCCAATTTACGACCCTATTTTTTGGGCGGAGTTAATTTTAAATTCGATATGGCTCGAAACAAAGAGTTTAACGAAGATGAAGGAACTTATATAAAATTAACTCCTTTTGATGTGTGTGGAGAATTGGGGTTTGGTATCGATTTTTATTTGGCATTCTTTAAGTTTTCTACCGAAATAAAATATTCAGTCGGAACACTTAATAATGTATCTCCCGATGCTGCCGACGATTATCCTCAATATGCAAATTCAATCGATAATCTAAAATCACGAATGTTATTTATTTCTTTTCATTTCGAGTAGAAATGAAAATTGTCTGTTAAATTACATTACGTCTAAATTCTGAACATACAATTGCTGTTGCTGTAGATATGTTTAGCGATTCGGATGTTTTTGTATCAATAGGGTAATTCGGAATAAATAGTTTTTTACTAACAAACGATTTCCATTTATTCGAGATTCCATGCGACTCGCTGCCCATCATAATAAAACCTTTCTGTGATAACTGTTCGGAGTAAATGTTTTTACCTTCTAAAAAAGTTCCATAAATATTGAAATCATCAAATGTTTTCGCTTCATTCAAAAGTTCAGCAAAGTCAACATAATGTACCTTAGTTCTGAAAATAGCTCCCATAGTTGATTGTACTACTTTGGGATTAAATACATCTACGCTTTCGTTGGTGCAAAAAATATTTTTTATTCCAAACCAATCGGCTATTCGTATAATCGTACCTAAATTTCCGGGATCGTTTATATTATCCAGTAAGATGCTTAGATTTTCTGAAACGTCATCAATGTTATACGAAATACTCTTTTGTTCGACAATAGCAAACACTTTATTTGGGGTTGATAAGGAACTTATTTTAGCCAATTCATCATCCGATATTTCTATTGCACAAATGTTATTTAATGAGCCATAATTTTCATCAATCCATTCTTTAGTTGCAAATAAATCAATAACTTTAAAGTCGGAATTCAGTAATTCGTCAACAAGTTTTTCGCCTTCTACAAAAAAACATTGATGTTGATTTCTGTATTTCTTTTTTTTAATGGAATTAATGAATTTAATTTTATTTTTGCTGAGCATTTTATATATAAATTTATTTGCAGGCTGTAAAGATATTAAAACTAAGATTTGGAAAAAAACAGAAAACTAAATATCATTCGATTCTATCCTAAAGGATATATTCTTATCTTTTTTATTACCCTTTTTTCATGTAGTCCGATAAAATATGTTGCCGAAGATGATTTTCTTTTAGATCGCTATAGAATAAAAATTGATGAAGGAAGGATAAAAAAAGAAGAACTACGTAATTATGTCAGACAAAAACCAAACAAACGAATACTGGGGTTTCGATTTCATCTTGGGATGTATAATTTGTCAAGAAAGAATAAAGAGAAAGGATTAAGCAGTTGGTTGCGTACCATTGGCGAAGAACCAGTTATTTATGACGGATTTATGACTCAGAAAACAAAAGAGCAATTAAAATCATATCTCGACAACAAAGGTTATTATAACTCCGAAGTTACCGATACTGTATTTTTTAAAAGACGAAGAGCTCGTGTGTTCTATAAAATAAAAGCACGAGAACCTTATTTGGTTCGTAAAATCGATTTCGAAAGCGAAGATTCTAATTTGGAATCTATAGTATTAGCTGATACGGCAAACTCTTTAATAAATGTAGGAGATATATTTGATATAGATGTCTTACAAGAAGAACGAAAACGAATAGAGAATGATCTTAAAAATAAAGGATTTTACTTTATTAATAAAGACTATATTTTGTTTGAGGCCGATAGTTCAGCTAGCAACAAGGATGTAGCATTGAAATTAAAAATTAAAACTCAAAAAAAACAACTTGACAATAAGTTTGTCTCTATACCATATCAAAAGTATAAAGTCAGAAATGTTTATGTCTTTACAAATTTTGATCAGAAAATAGCATTACAACAAAAAGAAAAGTATTATGATGATATTGATACTGTTTTTCATAATGGTATTTTCTACATTTCTAAAGGAGAAGATAAGTTAAGTAAAAAAATTATTGAGCAATCTAACTTTATTGAGTCTCAGAATTTTTATTCGATAAAAGATATTAATAAAACATACAAACATTTAAATTCGTTACGATTATTTAAAATTATAAACATTCATTTCAGCGACGTTAAATCCGAAAATGATACGGCTAAATATGGATTACTCGACTGTCATATACAATTAACAAAATATTATCTGCAATCGTATACTGTTGAATTACAGGGCACCAATTCAAGTGGAAATATTGGTGCTGGAGGAAGCTTTTTATATCAGCATCGGAGCTTATTCGGAGGAGCCGAAATTACCGACTTTAGAATTAATGGTTCGATTGAAACCATTGATGAGAAAAGTATTGGTGGTAATGATTATACTACAGAGTTTGGAACCAACATTACGGTTAATATTCCTAAATTTATATTACCTGTTTTTAAAGCTAAGCGTTTTAGTAAAAAATTTAGTCCTAAAACTCAAATATCAGCAGGATATAATTTTCAAGACAGGATCGATTATCAAAGATCTATTGCAAATTTATCATATGGTTATGCTTGGGATGGAAATAAATACTTAAAACATTTAATAAAACTTGTAGAGCTAAATGCTGTTGGTGTTAATGCTCAGCAAAGTTTTAGAAATTATATTGACTCAACTTATTTAAAAAGTAGTTACGAAAATCATTTAATTTCTGTAAGTAATTATTCTTTAATTTTCAATAATCAGAATATCAAAAAAAATAGAGATTTCTATTTCTTTAGAATGAATGCTGAGATATCTGGAAATATTTTATCTGCTGTAAGTGAATTGACACGTGCAACTAAGGTTGATGGTACTTATGAGATAATTGGAATTCCTTTTTCTCAATATTTTAAAACAGATTTCGATTTCCGATATTACGATATTGTCGATAGTCATAGCTCTGTTGTTTATCGATTTTTCTTAGGAGCTGGTTTTCCTTATGGAAATTCAGAAGCATTGCCTTTCGAAAAAATGTATTTTTCAGGAGGAGCTAATAGTATTAGAGCCTGGAATGTACGAACACTAGGACCAGGATCTTATTCTGGAGGTTCTCGAACGCGTTTCCCAAATCAAAGTGGTGATATAAAAATAGAAGGAAATCTTGAATATAGGTTTAAATTATTTTGGCTTTTAGAAGGAGCTTTTTTTATTGATGTTGGGAATGTTTGGAGTTTAAGAACTGATGATTTTACTGGGGGATTATTCCGTCGGAATAAATTTTATAAAGAATTAGCTGTTGGCTCGGGTGCTGGATTGCGTTTTGATTTCTCATTTTTTATTTTTCGTCTCGACTTAGGTGTTAAGTTGCGAGATCCAGCTTTAGACGAAGGGCAAAGGTGGATTATTGGAAATCGAAAACTGAACTGGCAAGAGGATTTTACTTTAAACATAGGTATTGGATATCCTTTTTAAATACAGATCTTATTTATTAATATTTTATTACCTAAGATTATAACTTTTGATATAAAAAATATTGATGAATAACACACTAACTATTCTTTACTCTTTAGTTGGATTTATTTATTATTTCGTAAATTTGTGAGAGTTTAAATAATTTAATTTAAAGCATATGTCATTTAATAAAATTGTAGAGTTATTAGGAGATAAAGCTGATTATCTGTTAAAACATAAAAGTCAAACTGTAGATAAAAGTCAGTTGCATTTGCCGGGTCCTGATTATATTGATAATGTTTTTTGTCATACAAACAGAACTCCTCAGGTTATGAATTCGATGCAACAAATGTTGAATTCTGGACGTTTGGCTGGTACAGGTTATTTATCGATACTTCCTGTTGATCAAGGAATAGAACATACTGCCGGAGCTTCATTTGCTCCAAATCCAATGTATTTCGATCCTGAGAATATTGTGAAATTAGCTATTGAGGGAGGATGTAATGCTGTTGCATCTACATTTGGAGTTTTAGCTGCAGTATCTCGTAAGTATGCTCATAAAATTCCTTTTATGGTAAAATTAAACCATAACGAGTTGATGACATATCCGAATAAATTTGACCAAATAATGTATGGAACAGTTGAAGAAGCCTGGAACCTAGGAGCTAAAGCTGTTGGTGCTACAATATATTTTGGATCAGAAGAATCAAATCGTCAAATAGTAGAAGTAGCTCAGGCCTTTGAGAGAGCTCATGAGTTAGGTATGGCTACTGTTTTGTGGTGTTATACCAGAAATTCAAGCTTTAAAAAAGACGGAACAGATTATCATGCAGCAGCAGATTTATCTAGTCAGGCTAATCATTTAGGTGTTACAATTCAGGCTGATATCATAAAGCAAAAGCTTCCAACAAGTAATGGAGGTTTTAAAGTTCTTAATTTTGCAAAAACACACGATAAGGTTTATAGCGAGTTAACTACAGAACATCCAATAGATTTAACTCGTTATCAGATTGTAAATAATTATATGGGGCGGTTTGGTTTAATTAATTCAGGAGGAGCTTCTTCTGGTGCTTCAGATTTAGCCGAAGCTGTAGAAACTGCAGTGGTTAATAAGAGAGCAGGAGGGATGGGACTAATTTCTGGTCGTAAAGCATTCCAGCGTCCAATGAAAGAAGGAGTTGAGTTATTAAATTCAATTCAAGACGTATATTTATCAAAAGAAATAGATATAGCATAAAACATATAAATTTAGATTGAATAAGAGCCGCTTTTTATAAAGGGGCTCTTTTTTGTATTGCTTCTTTTATATTTATGTAAAAATTTGAATAAGCCCTCTCTCTATATTTTCAGATTCTGATATCCTTACTATGTTTTGATTTTTAGGCATTATCTTAATTAAATAGCTTGTCGTTAATGGTTTATGTCGACAATTACTTCTAACCAAGCACTAAGTGTGATAATTTTGCTTTTATGTTTGGCTATATAAATCTATTTTCGTAAAATTGTTTGTTTTTGATTTTTAGGCTTTAATGATAAGAAACTTCATAGATTATAAGCTCAACTTAATATATGTTTTATTCCTTTTATTTAATATTTTGATATGGCTGATGTAGATTTTTCTAATAGAGATAGTTTTGCTAGTAAATTTGGTGTAATAGCAGCAACTGCAGGTTCTGCTGTTGGTTTAGGTAATATTTGGCGGTTCCCTTATGTTGCAGGAGAAAGTGGGGGAGGTGCTTTTGTTTTAATATATCTTGCCTTTATTTTTATTATAGGTGTTCCTGTTATGTTATCCGAATTTATAATCGGAAGAAAAGCAAAACAGAATGCGTATGGTGCCTTTAAGAAATTAGCTCCTGGCAAACCTTGGTTTGTAATAGGCTTAATGGGGATTGTTTCTGCATTCTTGATTTTAACCTTTTATAGTACAATTGCCGGGTGGACTTTAGAGTATATTGTTCAATCTGTATCGAATAGTTTTAGTGGTAAAAGTTCACAAGAATTAAAAGCTTCATTTGAATCTTTCCAATCAGGAACATTTCGACCTATAATGTGGCAGGTAATATTTATGATTCTTACAGCAGGAATTGTTTTAGCAGGTATAAAAGATGGTATAGAAAAATATACTAAAGTTTTAATGCCTTTATTGTTTGTTCTAATTATAGTTATGTGTATTAGAGCTGTAACTTTACCCGGGGCTTCAAAAGGTTTAGAGTTCTTATTTAAACCTGATTTCTCAAAAATAACATGGGGAGTTGTTTTAGAAGCATTAGGGCAAGCTGCTTTTTCGCTTAGTATAGGGATGGGAGCTTTAATAACTTATGGTTCATATATTCAAAAAGATAATAATTTGTCGTCTACGGCAATAAAAGTTTCCATTACAGATACATTGATAGCTATTTTTGCCGGGATTATGATTTTTCCAGCAGTTTTTGCATTTAATTTAGAACCTGATGAGGGATTTGGTCTTGTATTTATTGTTCTTCCTAACATTTTCGAACAAATGGCTGGGGGATATTATTTTTCAATAGTATTCTTTATTTTATTAGCTGTAGCAGCACTAACTTCTACAATATCTGTATTAGAGGTTGTTGTTGCATATTTTGTCGAAGAACTAAAGATTTCTAGAAAGAAAGCTACTTTTATTGGAGCTTTATCCATTACAATATTAGGAATATTCTGTACCTTATCTTTTGGTATATTAAATGATGTAAAATTGTTTGGAAAAACAATGTTTGGGCTGTTTGATTATATATCTGCTAATATATTATTACCCCTAGGAGCTTTGCTGATTGTATTGTTTTTGGGATGGTATTTAGGAAAAGAAAAAATAAAAGAAGAACTTTCTAATTCTGGTACAATAAAACTTAGATTTTTTTCTGTTTTTTTATTCCTTATTAAATATATTGCACCAATTGCAATAGCTCTAATATTCCTAAATAGTATTGGATTAATTCAATTTTGAGATTTATGATCAAACAAAGATTTCGAGAATATTTTTATTTTACTAGAAGGGAGCGCAATGGTATTATTGTGCTCCTTTTTATTATATGTATATTGTTGTTTGTTTACATCTATATAAATCATAAAACATTTGGACAATTGGTCGAATTAGACGATGATTTTAAAAAGGAAATTACTCAATTTGAAAAATCCCAGGAATTAATTGAAAAAAAGAAAAAAGTATATACAAAGAAAAAACAGTATACGTCTATCGATAAATTTTCCTTTAAAACAAGAAATCAGTTATTTGAATTTGATCCTAACATTGTAACTCAAGTAGAGTTGGAAAAGTTAGGATTTACAAAAAGACAGATACAAATATTTTTACGTTATCGAGAAAAAGGTGGTCGATTTTATAAAAAAGAGGACTTGTTAAAGATATATGGGATAAAAGAAAATCACTATAATCATCTAGAAGCATTTGTTCATATAAAAAAAGAAAGTTCTCCTAAAAGAAAAGAATATAAGAATCTTGTATTTGAAGTAGAAATAAATTCAGCTACAATGAAAGAGTTGATAAAACTAAAAGGGATAGGTCGTTCTTATGCTAAGAAAATTATAAAATATCGAGAATTGTTAGGAGGTTATGTAAAAAAACAACAATTATTAGAAGTGTATGGAATGGATTCTAGTAGATACAATCAGTTTTGTCAATTTGTGAAAATTGATACATCTTTAGTGCAACATATCAATATTAATAAAGCTGAGTTTAAAAAGATATTACGACATCCTTATTTAGATAGTTATCAGTGTCAGTGTATAATGGATTACAGAGAATTAATGGGGGAATTTACAGATTTAAAACAAATTTTAGAAAATAATTTAATTGATACAATCACTTATAATAAAATATCTCCTTATTGTAAAATTACTGATTAGAGATAGAACTGAATATTGTATTAATATTAACAATTATTCAAAACAAACTTTAGTTTGTATGTGTTTAATATAGAGATGAAGATGAAGCTAATTTTAATTTTATAGGGGTAAAGTGGTTTTTTTTATATTTTTTGTTAGATAAACTTTGAAAAGTGAAATAGAATTTAATACTTTTGCGGCTCAATAAAAATAATTAATTATGATAGTAGTACCATTAAAAGAAGGTGAAAATATAGAAAGGGCTTTGAAAAAGTTCAAAAGAAAATTCGAAAAAACAGGAGTTGTTAAAGAATTAAGAGAAAGACAAGCTTTTACAAAACCTTCTGTTAAGAAAAGAGAACAATTAAAAAAAGCTATTTACGTTCAGCAAATGCAACAAAAAGAGGAATAGTACTGTAGGGTTTTTAGTTGTAATGCCATTAGGTATTATATTTAATTTAAACTTCCCTATATGTATAAAAATCTTTTTCTTAAATATTTACAATACGAAAGGCGTCTTTCGGAAAATACATTAAGATCCTATGAAAATGATCTTAGTCAATTTATTGGGTTTGTTGAGTTTGATTTAACAAAAGATTCGATTCAGTTAATTGATGAAAAAAAAATAAGATCTTGGATTGTAAATTTGATGGAAAAAGATTTTTCCCCTATTTCTGTAAATAGGAAAATATCTACATTAAAAGCATTTTTTAAATTTCTTCTTAAGGAGAAAAAGATTTTATCTAATCCTATGGATAAAATAATTTCTCCAAAAAAAAACAAAAAACTTCCTGTTTTCGTTGAGGAAACTCAAATTAACAATCTATTAAATAATTATTCGTTTGGGCAAGATTATGTAGGTGTGCGTAATAAAACTATTATTGAGATGTTTTATAATACAGGGATGCGTTTGTCTGAACTTATTAACCTAAGGGATGACGATGTGGATTTGAAAAAGAATTCAATAAAAGTTTTAGGAAAAAGGAATAAAGAAAGAATTATTCCTGTTAATTTTCAATTCAGCTCTTTTTTGTCTGATTATAAAGAGATCAGGCGAGACTTTCAAAAAGAAAATGAAATTAATTGGTTTTTTCTTACAAATAAGGGTAACAAAATGTATCCTTATTTTGTATATAATATTGTAAACAAATATTTAAATTTAGTAACTACAATAGAAAGGAAAAGTCCACATATTTTGCGACATACATTTGCAACTCATATGCTTAATAATGGTGCAAACCTGAATGCGATAAAAGAATTGCTAGGGCATTCAAGTTTAGCGGCAACGCAAATTTATACGCATAACACATTTGAAAAATTAAAAGATATTTATAAACAAGCTCATCCAAGGGCATAATAAAAAGGAGGATCATTATGGACATAAAAATTCATTCGATTCATTTTGATGCAGATAAAAAATTATTAAATTTTATCGAAGCAAAAGTAAAGAAGCTTATTTTATTTTACGAAGGAATAATAGGTGCTGAAGTCTTTTTGAGATTAGAGAATGATCAGAGTTCGGAAAACAAGGTAGCTGAGATTAGATTAGATATTCCGGGGAATGATGTTTTTGCAAAGAAAAAAACTAAAAGCTTTGAGGAATCTATTGATAATGTAGTAGAAGCATTGAGGCGTCAATTGACAAAGTATAAAGAAAAACAAAGAGGGGTGTAGGAAAATAAAAAAAACACAAAAAAACTTTAATTATTTTTTTGTGTTTAAGATAAAATATACATACATTTGCAAACCGATTTTGGAAAGTTTACTTCTGAAATCGGTGTTGTTTTGTAAGATGCCGATGTAGCTCAGTTGGTCAGAGCAGCTGATTTGTAATCAGCAGGTCGACGGTTCGAATCCGCCTATCGGCTCAATGTATTGAAAATGTTTTTTGGGGAGATACCAAAGTGGCCAACTGGGGCAGACTGTAACTCTGCTGACTTATGTCTTCGTAGGTTCGAATCCTGCTCTCCCCACGAAATTTAAAGTTATAAAATGTAATAATATTTACATTTTACGTAAATTTAAATTATTTTTGCGGGAGTAGCTCAGTTGGTAGAGCATTAGCCTTCCAAGCTAAGGGTCGCGGATTCGAGTTCCGTCTCCCGCTCAATCCTTGCCGATGTAGCTCAGGGGTAGAGCGCTTCCTTGGTAAGGAAGAGGTCACGGGTTCAATTCCCGTCATTGGCTCGAAGAATGTAAAGTTTAAAATTATATTATAAATTATCTAATTATCTAATATTTAGAGTTATGGCTAAAGAAAAATTTGATAGGTCGAAAGAGCACGTTAATATTGGTACTATTGGACACGTAGATCATGGTAAGACTACTCTTACAGCAGCAATTACTAAGGTATTAGCTGAGAAAGGTTTGTCTGAGATTAGGGATTTTGATTCTATTGACAATGCTCCAGAAGAAAAAGAAAGAGGTATTACTATTAACTCGGCTCACGTTGAGTATCAAACTGCTAACCGTCACTATGCGCACGTTGACTGTCCTGGTCACGCTGACTATGTTAAGAACATGGTTACTGGTGCTGCTCAAATGGATGGAGCTATCATAGTTGTTGCAGCTACTGATGGTCCTATGCCTCAGACTAGGGAGCATATCCTTCTTGCTCGTCAGGTAAATGTACCTAAAATTGTTGTTTTCTTAAATAAAGTAGACTTAGTGGATGATCCTGAATTGATCGAATTGGTTGAGATGGAAGTTCGTGAGTTGTTAAGTTTTTATGAATTTGATGGTGATAATGCTCCTGTTATTCAGGGATCTGCGTTAGGGGCCTTGAATGGTGAAACTGAATGGGTTGATAAAGTTATGGAATTGATGGATGCTGTTGATAGTTACATTCCAGTTCCACCTAGAGATAAAGAAAAACCATTTTTGATGCCTGTTGAGGATGTATTCTCTATTACTGGTCGTGGTACTGTTGCTACTGGTAGAATTGAGACTGGAGTTGTTAATACTGGAGAAGAATTAGCGATGATTGGTTTAGGTGCAGAAGGACGTAAGACAGTGTGTACTGGTGTTGAGATGTTTAGAAAAATCTTAGATACAGGTGAGGCTGGTGATAATGTAGGTTTATTGCTTCGTGGTGTTGATAAGAATGAAATTAAAAGAGGTATGGTTTTGGCTAAGCCAGGAACAATTAGTCCTGCTACTAAATTTAAAGCTGAGGTTTATATCTTGAAGAAAGAAGAAGGTGGTCGTCATACTCCATTTCATAATAAGTATCGCCCTCAATTTTATGTGAGAACTCTTGATGTTACAGGAGAAATACAATTACCAGAAGGAACTGAGATGGTTATGCCTGGTGATAATGTAACTATTACTGTTGAGTTGATTACTCCAGTGGCAATTAATCAAGGTTTACGTTTTGCTATTCGTGAAGGAGGTAGAACTGTAGGTGCTGGTCAGGTGACAGAATTACTAGATTAAAGTATATATTGAGGTTGGTTTCTATTTTAGAATCAACCTTTCTTACGGGTGTAGCTCAGCTGGTAGAGCAGTGGTCTCCAAAACCAAAGGTCGTGAGTTCGAATCTTACCACCCGTGCAAATTTTTTTAAAGAAACATGAAACTTAAATTATACTTTCAAGAAGCATTTAACGAGCTGGTTAATAAGGTGTCTTGGCCTACGTGGTCAGAACTTGTTAATAGTGCTATAGTTGTTATGGTTGCTTCATTTATCATTGCATTGATAATATTTGCAATGGATTATAGTTTTCAGAATTTGATGGACTTAATTTACAGTATGTTTTACTAATTAAGAAGGGTACTAATGGCTGAAGTTGATAAGAAGTGGTATGTTCTCCGTGCTATTGGAGGGAAAGAAAAGAGAGTGAAGGAATACATAGAGAGCGAAATATCACGACTCGAATTGCAGGAATATATTTCTCAGGTATTGATTCCTACTGAAAAAGTTTACCAAATTAGAAATGGGAAAAAAATAAGCAAGGAGCGTAATTTTTTCCCTGGTTACGTTTTAATAGAGGCGAACTTAGTTGGGGAAATGACTCATATCTTGAAGAATATTCCTAATGTAATAGGCTTCCTAGAGTCGGAAGGAGATAATCCAACTCCTTTGCGTCAGTCTGAGGTAAATCGAATCTTAGGTAAAGTTGATGAGTTAGCTGAAAGTGATGAGGAGATTAATGTACCGTTTTATGTAGGAGAGACTGTAAAAGTCGTTGATGGACCATTTAATAGTTTTAATGGTATCATTGAAGAAGTTAATGAAGAGAAGAAGAAACTGAAAGTAATGGTGAAAATTTTTGGAAGAAAAACACCATTAGAATTAAGTTTTATGCAGGTCGAAAAAGAGTAAATTTAAAGAACAAATTTAGATTATGGCTAAAGAAGTTGCTGGATTAATTAAGTTGCAAATTCGAGGTGGTGCGGCAAATCCATCTCCACCTGTAGGACCTGCTTTGGGTGCTAAGGGTGTGAATATAATGGAGTTTTGTAAGCAGTTTAATGCTCGTACACAAGATAGAGCCGGTAAGGTTATTCCTGTGATTATTACGGTATATTCTGACAAATCTTTTGATTTTATTACTAAGACTCCTCCTGTAGCTGTTCAATTACTAGAAGTAGCGAAGCTTAAGTCTGGATCTGCTGAGCCTAATAGGGCTAAGGTTGCGACAATAACTTGGGATCAGGTTAAGGCAATTGCAGAAGATAAGATGCAAGATTTGAATGCTTTTGAAGTTGAATCAGCTATGAGAATGGTGGCCGGAACTGCAAGAAGTATGGGTATCAACATTAAAGGAGATTTCCCTGGTAATAAATAATCTATAATATCTCGAAAGAAGAAGTTATGACTAAACTTACTAAAAATAAAAAAATTGCACTTGAGAAAGTCGAAATAGGGAAAGAATATTCCTTAGAAGAAGCTGCAAGTCTTGTTAAAGAGATTTCTACAACAAAATTTGATGCTTCTGTTGATATTGATGTGCGATTAGGAGTTGACCCAAGAAAATCTAATCAAATGGTACGAGGTGTTGTAACATTGCCTCATGGTACAGGTAAAGAATTTAAAGTTTTAGTACTTTGTACTCCAGATAAGGAGGAAGAAGCTAAGGCAGCCGGTGCTGACTATGTTGGTTTAGATGAGTATGTAGAGAAAATAAAAAAGGGATGGACAGATGTTGATGTAATTATCACAATGCCTCCTGTAATGGCTAAAGTTGGACAACTAGGACGTATTTTAGGACCAAGAGGTTTAATGCCAAACCCTAAAACTGGAACAGTAACAATGGAAGTTGGTAAAGCTGTAGAAGAAGTAAAAAAGGGTAAAATTGACTTTAAAGTTGATAAATATGGTATTGTTCATTCTGCTGTTGGAAAAGTTTCATTTGAACCTACTAAATTAGTAGATAATATTAGGGAATTTGTAGGGATGGTTAATAAATTGAAACCTACAGCTGCTAAGGGAACTTATATTTTAAGTGTATACCTTTCTAGTACGATGAGTCCTGGAATAAAGATAGATACTAAATCTATTTAAGGTCCAGTTTAAAGAGTAAAAAATATTGATTATGAAACGTGAACAGAAAGATATCATAGTTAACAACCTAGTTGAACAATTAAAAGAAAATACTCATTTTTATCTTACAGATGCTAGTGAATTAGATGCAGCTGCTACTAGTTTATTGCGTAGAAAATGTTTTGAAAGTAAGATTAAGATGTTGGTTGTAAAGAATACCTTGCTAAAACGTGCATTAGAACAATCTGAATATGAGGTTGAAGAATTATATGATGTTTTAAAAGGTTCTACTGCGATAATGTTTACTGAGACAGGGAATGCACCAGCTAAATTGATAAAAGAATTTCGAAAGAAATTTGAAAAGCCAATTTTGAAAGGTGCGTATGTTGAAGAGTCTATTTATTTAGGAGATGATCAACTAGAAAGCCTAGTAAATGTTAAATCTAGAGAAGAATTAATTGGAGACTTGATAGGATTGTTACAATCACCAATTAAGACAGTAATGTCACAATTACAATCAGGGGGTAATACCTTGACAGGTGTTTTGAAAACACTAGCAGATAAATAAAGAATAAGTAAAAAAATAATTGAATTAAATTTTTAAAAATAAAGAAAAATGGCAGATTTAAAAGCGTTTGCAGAACAGTTGGTTAATTTAACTGTAAAAGAGGTTAATGAATTAGCAGACATATTAAAAGAAGAATATGGTATTGAACCTGCAGCTGCAGCTGTTGCTGTTGCTGGTCCTGCAGCTGATGGAGGAGCTGGAGAAGCTGAAAAAACTGAATTTGATGTTATTTTAAAATCTCCAGGTGGCGCGAAGTTACAAATCGTTAAATTAGTTAAAGAATTAACTGGTTTAGGATTAAAAGAAGCCAAAGAAATAGTTGATGCAGCTCCTAAAGCTCTTAAAGAAGGAGTATCTAAAGAAGAAGCAGATTCATTAAAACAACAACTAGAAGAAGCAGGAGCAGAAGTTGAGCTTAAATAGGATTGACCTAACATACTAACTTTCAGGGTTTAGGATTCCGATTTTGGAATTCTAAGCCTTTTTATTATATTAAGTATTGAGTTCAATTAATTTATTAAGTCGATGGCTTCAAATATATTAAACAAAAGAATTAGTTTCGCGGCGATTAAAAGCCAGTTAGATTACCCTGATTTTTTAGAAGTTCAGTTAAAATCTTACAGAGATTTCTTTCAACAGAATTCAACTTTAGAAGAAAGAAAAGGCGAAGGTTTGTATCAGGTTTTTAGTGAAAATTTTCCTATTACAGATACGCGTAATAATTTTGTCCTTGAATTTTTGGATTATTACATTGATCCTCCAAGATATTCTTTAGATGAGTGTGTTGAAAGAGGGTTAACTTTTAGTGTCCCTTTAAAAGCGAAACTTAAGCTGTATTGTACAGATCCAGAGCATGAAGATTTCGATACAGTAATCCAAGATGTTTATCTTGGGACAGTTCCTTATATGACAGATCGAGGAACTTTTGTTATTAATGGTGCTGAACGTGTTATTGTTTCGCAGTTGCATCGTTCTCCAGGTGTGTTCTTTGGACAAAGCATGCATGCTAATGGAACAAAGTTATATTCAGCAAGGATAATACCTTTCCGTGGTTCATGGATCGAATTTGCAACGGACATTAATAGTGTAATGTATGCATATATCGATCGTAAGAAAAAATTACCTGTAACTACTTTGTTAAGGGCAATAGGCTACGAGAGTGATAAAGATATTTTAGAGATTTTTAATCTTGCTGATGAGATTAAGGTTTCTAAATCAGGTTTGAAAAAGTATGTAGGTCGTAAATTGGCTGCTCGAGTTTTAAAATCTTGGGTTGAAGATTTTGTTGATGAAGATACAGGAGAGGTTGTTTCTATTGAACGAAATGAAGTAATTATTGATAGAGAAACTGTAATTGAAAATGATCATATTGATCAGATTGTTGATTCAGGGACGAAAACAATACTTCTTCATAAGGAAGATCAGAATCTAAGTGATTTTGCGATCATTTATAATACATTACAGAAAGACCCATGTAACTCGGAAAAAGAAGCCGTATTACATATCTATAGACAATTAAGAAATTCTGAGCCACCAGATGAGGCTACAGCTAGAGATGTAATTGATAAGCTTTTCTTTTCTGATAAAAGATATGATCTTGGTGATGTTGGACGTTATAGATTGAATAAAAAATTAGATCTAGATACACCAGAGGACATCAAGGTACTTACTAAAGATGATATTATTCATATTATCAAATATTTAATTGAGCTTATAAACTCAAAAACAGATGTTGATGATATTGACCACCTAAGTAATCGTCGTGTTCGTACGGTAGGTGAGCAATTATCAAATCAGTTTGGTGTAGGCTTAGCTAGAATGGCAAGGACTATTCGCGAAAGAATGAATGTTAGAGATAATGAAGTTTTTACTCCGATTGATTTAATTAATTCAAAAACTTTATCGTCTGTAATTAATTCATTTTTTGGAACTAATCAGTTGTCGCAATTTATGGATCAGACAAACCCACTGGGAGAAATGACTCATAAACGACGTTTATCTGCACTTGGACCTGGAGGGTTATCAAGAGAAAGAGCTGGTTTCGAGGTTCGTGACGTTCACTATACACATTACGGAAGGCTTTGTCCTATTGAGACGCCAGAAGGACCTAATATTGGTCTTATTTCATCGTTATGTGTGTTTGCTAAAATAAATGATTTAGGATTTATTGAAACTCCTTATAGAAAGGTTAATGAAGGGCAAGTTGATTTAGGAGAAGAAGGAGTTATTTTCTTAAGTGCAGAAGAAGAAGAAGGTCTTACAATTGCCCAGGCAAATGCTCCTATTGACCAAGAAGGAAAATTCATAAATTCTAAAATTAAAGCTAGATTAGATGCTGATTATCCTTTGTCAACTCCTGAAGAAGTTGAATTAATGGATGTTGCTCCTAATCAGATTGCTTCAATTGCGGCATCGCTTATTCCTTTTCTTGAGCATGATGATGCAAACCGTGCATTGATGGGATCAAATATGATGCGTCAGGCAGTTCCATTGTTACAACCTCAAGCACCAATTGTTGGTACAGGTTTAGAGGAACATGTGGTTAGCGATGCTCGAATTCAGATTAGTGCTGAAGGAAACGGTGTTGTAGAGTATGTTGATGCAGAAGAAATAATTGTAAAATACGATAGAACAGAGGAAGAGCGTTTTGTTAGTTTCGATGATGATACCGTACGATACAAACTAACTAAGTTTGCGAAAACAAACCAGAATACTTGTGTAAACTTACGTCCAATTGTTAAAAAAGGACAAGAAGTTGTTAAAGGGCAAGTTTTAACAGATGGTTACGGAACTGAAAAAGGCGAGTTAGCTTTAGGACGTAATCTAAAAGTGGCATTTATGCCATGGAAAGGTTACAACTTTGAGGATGCTATCGTAATTTCCGAAAACGTAGTAAAGAATGATGTATTTACATCAATACATATTGATGAGTATGTATTAGAGGTAAGAGATACTAAACGAGGCTTAGAAGAACTTACTGCTGATATACCTAATGTTAGCGAAGAAGCAACTAAGGATTTGGATGAAAATGGACTTATCAGAGTAGGAGCTCATGTAAAGCCAGGAGATATTCTTATTGGTAAAATTACACCAAAAGGAGAGTCGGATCCATCACCTGAAGAAAAGTTACTACGAGCAATATTTGGAGATAAAGCAGGAGATGTAAAAGATGCTTCGTTAAAAGCTTCTCCTTCGTTAAAAGGAGTTGTTATTAATAAAAAACTATTTTCGCGAGCAGTTAAAGATAAGAAATCAAAGAATACTGATAAGGTTGAAATAGAAGCTATCGATAAAGAATTTGGATTACAGATAGATCAATTAACGACTAAGTTAGTAGATAAGCTTTTTATTCTTGTTAATGGAAAAACATCGCAAGGAGTAAAAGATTATTATAATGTTGATGTAATTCCAAAAGGAACGAAGTTTACTATAAAGATGCTTCAGGATATTGATTTCATGAATATCAATCCAAATAAGTGGACTACTGATAAATCTAAAAATGATGTAATCAAGAAACTTTTACACAATTATATTGTAAAGTGTAAAGAAATTGATTCTAGATTGAAGCGTAAGAAGTACAATGTTACTATTGGCGATGAGCTTCCAACAGGAATTGTTCAAATGGCAAAAGTTTACATTGCTAAGAAAAGAAAAGTTACTGTTGGTGATAAAATGGCTGGTCGACATGGAAACAAAGGTATTGTTGCTAAGATAGTACGTGTTGAAGATATGCCGTTTTTAGAAGATGGAACTCCTGTTGATATAGTACTTAACCCATTAGGTGTGCCTTCGAGGATGAACCTAGGTCAGATATATGAAACTGTTTTAGGTTGGGCTGGACAAAAATTAGGAATGACATTTGCTACTCCGATTTTTGATGGTGCTACGTTAGAACAAATAACAGAATATACTGATAAAGCAGAGGTTCCTGCATATGGAAAAGCTTATTTGCATGATGGAGGAACAGGTGAGAAATTTGATCAACCAGCAACAGTAGGTGTTATTTATATGCTTAAGTTAGGACACATGGTTGAAGATAAGATGCATGCTCGATCAATAGGACCTTACTCTTTAATTACTCAGCAACCATTAGGAGGTAAAGCTCAGTTTGGTGGTCAGCGTTTTGGAGAGATGGAGGTTTGGGCTTTAGAAGCATTTGGAGCGTCAAATATTCTTCAAGAAATCTTAACAGTTAAGTCTGATGATGTGAATGGTAGAGCCAGAGCTTATGAGGCTATTGTTAAAGGAGAAACCATGCCTATGCCAGGTATTCCTGAATCACTTAATGTATTGCTACATGAACTGAGAGGTTTAGGATTAAGTGTAAATCTAGACTAAATTCTATATATGAATGCTGAGAATTATTCTCAGCATTCTTTAAGTTTTTTATATTTTCATACATTTAATATTCGATATATGTCATTCAGAAGAGATAATAAGGTAAAGAACAGTTTTACAAAAATCTCTATAGGTTTAGCTTCTCCTGAAGAAATCCTAGAGCGTTCTAGTGGTGAAGTGTTGAAGCCTGAGACGATAAACTACAGGACTTATAAACCAGAACGTGATGGTTTATTTTGCGAAAGAATTTTTGGTCCTGTTAAGGATTATGAATGTCATTGCGGTAAATACAAACGAATCAGATATAAAGGAATTGTTTGTGACCGTTGTGGAGTTGAAGTAACAGAGAAAAAAGTGCGCCGCGAAAGAATGGGGCATATTTCTCTTGTAGTTCCTGTAGCTCATATTTGGTATTTTAAATCGTTACCAAATAAAATTGGGTATTTATTAGGATTACCTACTAAGAAGTTAGATTCAATTATTTATTATGAGAGATATGTGGTTATTAATCCAGGGATTAAAGCTGAAGATGGAGTTAATTACCTTGATTTCTTGACCGAAGAAGAATATCTTGATATATTAGATACTTTACCCAAAGAGAATCAATATCTAGATGATACTGATCCAAATAAATTTATTGCAGATATGGGGGCTGAAGGTCTTTATAGATTGCTTGAAAGAATAGATTTGGATGAGTTGTCATTCTCGCTTCGTCATAAAGCTAACACTGAGACTTCTCAGCAACGAAAAAACGAAGCATTAAAAAGATTACAAGTTGTTGAAGCATTTAGAGCTTCAAAAAATATAAATCGCCCAGAGTGGATGGTTGTAAAAGTGGTTCCGGTAATTCCGCCTGAATTACGACCATTAGTTCCTTTAGACGGAGGAAGATTTGCAACTTCAGATTTGAATGATTTGTACCGAAGGGTTATTATTCGAAATAATCGTTTGAAGCGATTAATAGAAATTAAAGCTCCTGAAGTAATTTTACGTAACGAAAAGCGTATGTTACAAGAAGCTGTTGATTCTTTATTCGATAATTCTCGAAAATCGAATGCTGTAAAAACAGATTCGAACAGAGCATTAAAATCATTAAGTGATAGCTTAAAAGGAAAGCAAGGGCGTTTCCGTCAAAACTTATTAGGTAAACGTGTTGATTACTCGGCTCGTTCGGTAATTGTTGTTGGTCCTGAGTTGGGCTTACACGAATGTGGTTTACCTAAAGATATGGCAGCAGAACTTTATAAGCCTTTTGTTATTAGAAAACTAATAGAGAGAGGTATTGTAAAGACTGTAAAATCTGCAAAGAAAATTGTAGATAGAAAAGATCCTGTTGTTTGGGATATATTGGAAAACGTTCTTAAAGGACATCCAGTATTATTAAACCGTGCTCCTACGCTGCACCGATTAGGTATTCAGGCATTTCAGCCTAAGCTTATTGAGGGTAAAGCTATTCAGTTGCATCCATTAGTTTGTACTGCATTTAATGCCGACTTTGATGGTGATCAGATGGCGGTTCACTTACCATTAGGTAATGCTGCAATATTAGAAGCACAAATGTTAATGCTAGCTGCCCATAATATTTTAAATCCAGCTAATGGTGCTCCTATTGCCGTTCCTTCTCAGGATATGGTATTAGGGTTATATTATATTACTAAGCAAAGAGATGGAGTAAAAGGAGAGGGTATTACTTTCTATTCTCCTGAAGAAGTAATTATTGCTTATAATGAAGGTGCTGTTGCATTGCACGCAAAAATAAAAGTTAAAACCGATGATATTGTTGATGGTCAATTACAGAAATGTATGATTGAAACAAGTGTTGGTCGTGTTTTATTTAACCAAAATGTTCCGAAAGAAGTTGGTTATATAAATGAAGTTTTAACTAAAAAGTCATTAAGAGATATTATTGGTAATGTACTTAAAAGAACAGGAACTGATGTTACGGCTAAGTTCTTAGATGACATTAAGTCGTTAGGATATATTTCTGCATTTAGAGGAGGATTATCATTTAACTTAGATGATGTAATTATCCCTAAAGAAAAAGAAATTCTTGTTAATGATGGATATTCTCAGGTTGAAGATGTATTGAATAACTATAATATGGGTTTCATTACCAATAATGAGAGATATAATCAGATTATTGATATTTGGACACATATTAATGCTAAGCTTACACAAACCTTAATGACAAAACTTTCGACAGATAACCAAGGATTTAACTCTGTTTATATGATGTTAGATTCTGGAGCGAGGGGTTCAAAAGAACAGATTCGTCAGTTATCAGGTATGAGGGGATTGATGGCAAAACCTCAAAAATCAGGAGCTACAGGTTCTGAGATTATTGAGAACCCAATTCTTTCGAACTTTAAAGAAGGTCTGTCTGTACTTGAGTACTTTATTTCTACTCACGGTGCGCGTAAAGGTTTGGCCGATACAGCATTGAAAACAGCTGATGCGGGTTACTTAACTCGTCGATTGGTTGATGTATCGCAAGATGTAATTATACAGGAGCCTGATTGTGGAACATTAAGAGGATTGGTTGCTACAGCTATTAAGAAAAACGAAGAGGTAGTTGAGACTTTATATGAAAGAATATTAGGTCGAACCACTGTTCATGATGTTTATCATCCATCAACAGGAGAATTAATTATTGGTAATGGTTGTGAAATTACCGAAGAAATAGCAAAAATCATTGAAGATTCGCCAATTGAGCAGGTTGAAATTAGATCTGTATTAACTTGTGAATCGAAATTAGGTGTTTGTGCTAAATGTTATGGAAGAAACCTAGCTACAGGAAAGATGGTGCAGAAAGGTGAATCGGTTGGTGTTATTGCAGCACAGTCGATTGGTGAGCCTGGAACACAGTTAACATTAAGAACTTTCCACGTTGGGGGTACAGCTTCGAACATTGCAGCCGACTCTAGTGTAATTGCTAAGTATGATGGTAAGATCGAAATTGACGAATTACGTACTGTTGTTAAAGACGAAGATGGCGAAAAGGTTGATATTGTTATTGGTCGTTTAGCCGAGCTTCGTATTATTGATACAAACACAGGAATTGTTTTAGCAAATCACAACATCCCATATGGAGCTAAGCTTTATATGAATAGTGGTGACGAAGTTAAGAAGAACGATGTAATTTGTGAATGGGATCCATATAATGCACTTATTATTTCTGAAGCTAATGCTAAATTAGTATTCGAAAATCTTATTGATGGAATTACTTTTAAAGAAGAATCTGATGAACAAACAGGATTTAGAGAAAAAGTAATTATTGAAACCAGAGATAAGAAAAAGAATCCTAATGCTAAGCTTATAACAGATGAAGGCGAAGTTATAAAAACTTATAACTTACCTGTAGGTGCTCATATTGTTGTCGAAGATGGACAAGCTGTTAAATCTGGCGAAATCTTAGCTAAGATTCCTAGAGCAGTTGGTAAGTCTGGTGATATTACCGGTGGTCTTCCTCGTGTAACAGAATTATTCGAAGCACGTAACCCATCTAATCCTGCTGTTGTTTCTGAAATTGACGGTGAAGTTGAATTCGGAAAAATAAAGCGTGGTAATAGAGAGATTATAGTTACTTCGAAAACTGGAGAAGTAAAGAAATATTTGGTTTCTTTATCTAAACAGATTCTTGTACAAGAGAATGACTATGTAAGAGCTGGAACTCCATTATCGGATGGAGCGATAACTCCTTCGGATATATTAGCAATTAAAGGACCTACAAAGGTTCAAGAATATATAGTAAACGAAGTTCAGGAAGTATATCGTTTGCAAGGTGTAAAAATTAACGATAAGCATTTCGAAGTAATTGTTCGCCAGATGATGCGTAAAGTATTTATCGAAGATCCTGGTGATACTAAATTCCTCGAAAAGCAAGTTGTTGATAAGTGGGCGTTTATGGACGAGAATGATTGGATTTATGACAAAAAAGTTGTTGTTGATCCAGGCGACTCGCAGGAAGTAAGAGCAGGACAAATTGTGACTGCACGAAAACTGAGAGATGAGAACTCGATTTTAAAACGTAAAGACTTACAAGCGATAGAAGCAAGAGAGGCAGTTCCTGCTACTTCGAGTCAGGTATTACAAGGTATAACAAAAGCAGCTCTTCAAACTAAGAGTTTCATGTCAGCAGCATCGTTCCAGGAAACAACAAAAGTGCTTAACGAAGCAGCTATTAATGGAAAGATTGACAAGCTTGAAGGTTTGAAAGAGAATGTTATTGTTGGACATAAAATTCCGGCAGGTACAGGTTTACGTGATTATGATAAGATTGTTGTTGGTTCGAGAGAAGAATACGAAAATCTAGTATCGTCAAAAGAACGTAACTAAAAAAAAGAATAATGATGGAAGACGAAAAAACAACACAAGGACAGATGAATATTGATTTACCTGAAGATATAGCTCAGGGTACTTATTCAAACTTAGCTGTAATAACTCATTCGAGTGCAGAGTTTGTGGTTGATTTTGTAAGAGTTATGCCTGGGGTTCCTAAGGCAGAAGTTAAGTCCCGAATTATTCTAACACCTGAACATGCCAAACGTTTTTTAGGTGCTTTACAAGATAATGTTGAAAAGTTCGAAAAAATGTACGGAAACATTAAGCATTCTGATGATAGTGGTGAGCCACATATGCCAATGAATTTTGGTGG
>JAKSCO010000023.1 GCA_022360575.1 Bacteroidales bacterium
ATCGCCTACTTCCGAAGCTGTTAATTCATAATTACTCCCAGAAACAAATCTTCGCTGTCTTAACGAATTTAAGACTTCCATTGCATCGCCTACTTGACCTGCTCTAGCTAAACATTCTGCTTTATAAAGCATTAATAAAGGCACAGAACAACCTGCATCAAAAAAACAATTGCGTGCTCCGTACCACAATGTATCTGTTCCTGAAGGAAAAAGAAAATGTCTACGCATATCTTTTTCAGTAAATAAACTAATAAAATCAGAAGAACAGTATGCTTTATTATCTTTCGGATATTTCTCTAAGTAAACATAAGCTCCTCTTGCCATTATTTTTTCTTTATCATGAACAAGATCAACCGAATTTTGATCAATAATTTCTGCTGTATCTAAAGAACTATAATCATATAAAAAACTATATCGATTTAAGGATAAATTACAATACTTCAAAGCCTCTTTATAATTTCCCATTGCCATATACACCATTGCTAACAAACCATTTGCTGCATCGGTAGAACCATAGGTAGAATACTTTTGACGAGGCATATTTATTTTCAAAGCCTCTTTTAAATCCTTAATAACTAAATTATACGATTCCTGCAAAGTTAACCGAGTCATATCCGAATCATAATCTTCAGTATACTTATTTATCCATCCTAACTTAGGAGTATTTGCATTATCCGAAGTATATTGAGTGCAATAAATGTTTAAAAATAAATAATAAATATGAGCTCTACGAATTAAGGCTGTTTGCTTTACAAAACCATAACCTTCCTCCTGCAAACTTATTTCATCAATATTTTCTAAAATAATATTCATCCTGTTTAATTCACTCGAAACAGAATTCAGGTTTCTGGAAGATTCTGTTATCTCAAAAAAATAATCTCTGAAATTGTACGCATAATCTAGATGACCTATTCCAAAATATTTATCTAACATAATATTTTGTTTTACAAGAATATCTTGAGTCATATACATTGGTATTTCAACCCCCCCATTTGCCCACTGATGGTTAATCAAACCTTTTAAGGCATCAATATTATTGGGTTGAGTCTTTCCTATCGGCTCAATATTTGTATACTCACACGATATTGTGAATATTATTAATATGAATATATATATTATTTTTTTCATAACGTATTAAATTGACTTTAACTAAAAATTTAATTTTATACCTAAACTATAAATAGGTCTCATTTTTGCTCCTGGGCGAGAAGCAATTGTAGCTTCATGTGACATCTGAGTTAAAGAGTTATTGCTTCCAAAAGGGACATATTCAGGATCAAAGTTTTCTTTATTTGCTGTCCATAACAAC
>JAKSCO010000009.1 GCA_022360575.1 Bacteroidales bacterium
AATTAAAAGAAAAAGTTTTGTTGTAGTGAATTTTCGGTTATATTTGCACTCGCAATTGAGCACTATGGTACCATAGCTCAGTTGGTAGAGCAACGGACTGAAAATCCGTGTGTCCCTGGTTCGATTCCAGGTGGTACCACAGAGAGCTTCGAGAAATCGAGGCTCTTTTGTTTTATAATAAAAAATACTCTTTAATAAAAAATCAGATTATATTCTATATGTTATAGATTAAACAATATAAGAGGTATTACAAACCAATAAATCCCGAAAGTCTGCGACTTGTGGGGTTGAGAAATAAAATAAGAAAGTAAACATATAATCCACTTACAGTAAACTGTGAATGGGTTTTTTATGTATATAATTTCTTAATTGTCATAATCAGCTCCCGGCTTAGCGAAGCGATTTCATCCGTGTAATGTCGTTTGTTCAAATGTACAAAGCCCATTTCATCCGTGTAATGCCATTTATTCAAATGTACAAGGCTCATTTCACTCATACAATGCTTTGTTCAAATGTACAAGGCTCATTTCATCCGTGTAATGTCGTTTGTTTAAACTTACAAAGCTCATTTCATCCGTGTAAT
The DNA here is from genome assembly GCA_022360575.1 of Bacteroidales bacterium. Classification (GTDB taxonomy): domain Bacteria; phylum Bacteroidota; class Bacteroidia; order Bacteroidales; family UBA12077; genus UBA12077. The sequence continues at coordinate 584 of JAKSCO010000009.1, forward strand.
GACGTTTGTTCAAATGTACAAAGCTCATTTCATCCGTGTAATGACGTTTGTTCAAATGTACAAAGCTCATTTCACTCATACAATGCTTTGTTTAAATGTACAAAAGCAATTTTGCAATGTAATGCTTTTACAAAATTATAACGACAGGTTTTGTGTAATGCAAACCTTTTTCTGTAAAATCCCATGTCTTACTAATAATTTTTCCTAATGATTCTACTTGCCATTTTCGCCTTCTGACATAAAGGAATACTACTTTATTTATAAGTGGAAAATCTTGTATTATTGTCGAATCTGTAAATCCTTTAGAAGCAAGTTTTTCTTTTTGATATTGTTTTGGTGGAAAATTGAGTTCATCAAGATAGATATTAATAGTTTTATCCCCAATATCTACTTTAATTATTTCGAAATAGTTGAAAATTTATGTTGGTAATATTGCTTTTAAAAGATCGTTTCTATTTACATTCATAATTCATATTCTATTTTAAATGCAAATATGTATTTTCTTTTATTCTCCACCTAATTGTTCATGTGATCCAGGATTTTTAAAAGTTTATCAATTCTTTTCGTGTAAAAATAAAAAAGAGGACGACTTACAATAAAAATAAGCATCCTCTTTTCACTAACCCTAAAATTTACTTACGAAAAAATTTACCCTAAAAACTTTTAACCCTATATTATGAATACCTAAGTATTTAG
>JAKSCO010000324.1 GCA_022360575.1 Bacteroidales bacterium
CGTCAAGAACCCCAAAATATACGTCAAGTAACCTATCCGTTTGGGTTATTTACCGAAACAGATCATTAAATTATTGAAATGGATACGTACACCAACCTATAATTATACGTCAGGTAACCTATCTGGATACGTCAAGAACCTAAAAATATACGTCCAACAACCTATCTGGACACGTCAAGAACCTAAAAATATACATCTAACAACCTATCTGGATACGTCAAGAACCTAAAAATATACGTCCAACAACCTATCTGGATACGTTCCGAACCCCAAAATATACGTCAAGTAACCTATCCATTTGGCTTATTTATCGAAATGCATCATTGAATTATAGAAACTGACTGCTTAAGCTGTTTAGAAAATATCAATCAGGGGAAGAAATTATTGTTATAAATAATATCAAATGGATTTCAAAATGGGGGATTTATAAAAGTAAAACATTTTTATCACTCATTTTGATGTTCTTTTGGTATTAAGAATTCGACATCGAACAAAAAAAAATAAAAAATTACTTTGTCGTATGTAATCGACTTAATTTTATGTGTTTATGCAATATAAACACGTACTAAATTACCTTAATTTCATAACGTCAAGTCGCTTACATAAAACAATTTAATGCAAACAGCCCTCATCATTTTGATAAAATTCCTTATCTTTATCGAGCAAATAAATTAAACACAATTAATGAAATCATTAAAAATTTTAGCTACTAATGAAAGTCCTTCAGTAAATTTTAATCCAGACGAAGGACGATTTTTAATTACAGGAAACTCTATGCCCGAAAATGCAGTTGATTTTTATCAAGAAATAAAAGAATGGTTAAATCATTACATAGAGAGCCCTAAGCCTGAAAATGAGTTTATTTTTCAAATGAATTTACTAAATACATCATCGACTAAGCTTTTTGCTGATATTTTTAAATTGATAAACAAACTTGCCGAAAAGGTTAAAGCAAAAATTACATGGTACTACAATCATGGCGATGAGGATATTCAAGAAATAGGAACTGATTTTAAAGGTCTTTCGCAAGTTCAATTTGATCTGGTTCCACTCGATAACAACGACCCAATAACTTAATGATTACAAGCCAATCTATTTTCTATTTAAATAAGATTATTCAAGTTTATACAACCATGTTAACTAAAAAGTTATTATGTACTCTTATTTTGAAAGGTTAATCAAGATAATGAATGTAAAGCAATCCTAAAAATTTTATTACTTTAGAAAAAATAAAGCTACCCCAAATTATTAGGGAATATCTTTTTGCAAATCCGACCATCTCCAAAACTTTAGGCTGGTCATAAACTTTTTAAATAATGAAAATCTTAGGAAATATTTTATGGTTATTATTCGGAGGTATATTTACAGCACTCGAGTATTTTATTAGTAGTTTTTTATTAATAATAACAATTGTAGGCATTCCTTTTGGAATGCAGACATTAAAATTAGGGATTTTAGCTTTGTGGCCTTTCGGCAAAACAACAGTACAAGGCGAAAGAGCTTCGGGCTGTTTGTACTTAATTTTTAATATTATTTGGATTCTTATAGGAGGTATTTGGATTGCTCTCACACATTTTATTTTTGCTCTAATATTATATATAACCATAATAGGAATTCCTTTTGGAAATCAACATATAAAACTAGCATCGCTAGCATTAAGTCCTTTTGGTCGAGATTTTAGAGATAAATAAACGAATAGTTTGTATATTTCGAGCCAATAAAATACATTATAATTTTCGTTTATAACTAAAGGTGTTTAACTAAAATAAATTCTTGTGAAAAAATTATTCCCCCTATTTGTTCTTGCTTTAATAAGCTTGTATTCGTGCAACAATAAGGCAAAAGAGAAAGAAGCTGATGTTATAAAAACAACTTTAACAAAGGTAGGACAACAAGTACCCGAATTTAGTTTTGTTACATTAAATAACGACACACTTTCAATTAATGATTTGAAAGGCAAAGTTGTTTTTATGAATTTTTTTGCCACATGGTGCCCTATTTGTATAAAAGAATTACCTTTTATCAAAAGCGATATTTGGGAAAAATACAAAGACAATAAAAATTTCGAGTTGCTTGTTTTCGGTCGCGAACATAGTGCTGAAGAAATAATCTCGTTTAAGCAAAAAAAAGGATACTTACTTAATTTTGTTCCTGATCCGGAGCGAAAAATATATTCGTTATTTGCCGAGCGATATATTCCTCGAAATGTTGTGTTAAATCGCGAAGGGAAAATTATTTATCAGTCAACAGGTTTTGACGATAAAGAATTTACCAAACTAAAAGAAACAATCGAATCTGAACTAAATAAACAATAGCTATTCATCAGAGTAGCTTATTTTTTTATCTAAAGATCTTTAACTTAACAATTAATGTTTGAAGCTTATTATAAATCGCCTATCGGAAACTTACGAATTATATCAAACGAACGAGATATTATCAAAATAGATTTTGTAAAAGGTTTTTATAAAAAAGATATTATTCCTTTGCAAATACAAAACTGCATAAATCAACTGGATGAATATTTCAATGGCAAGCGAAAAAAGTTTACTGTAAGTATCAATCCTATAGGAACCGAGTTTCAAGGAAAAATCTGGTATCAATTAACAAAAATCCCATACGGAAAAACAATTTCGTATTTGCAACAGGCTCGCGAATTTGGCGACGAAAAAGCCATTAGAGCTATTGCTTCGGCCAATTCTCAAAATCCTATTCCTATCATAATTCCTTGCCATAGAGTTATAGGCAACAACGGTAAACTTACTGGATATTCGGGAGGTTTATTAAAAAAACAATGGTTGCTTGAACACGAACTAGCAATTCCTCAATTGTCTTTATTTCACTAATATTTATAATTATTACCAGAAGAACATCAAAATGAGTGATAAAAACGTTTCTTTTTGCCTTATCCATTGCCAAAAAAGCTGCAAGGTAACTCGGCTATCTTTTGCTTTTTCGTCGCGTCTAAGACAAAAATTATTCATTTTTATAAATCCCTCATCTTGAAATTCATTTGGTATTAGTATCAACATTCATGTGTAATAACACACTTGCACATCTAAAATTTAATTAAAATTGCAACTTAAATATTTTGATATGGAACAAGTAAAAAAAACAATTTTTAAAGACAACATATATAAAACCAAAGCCAATTCGCGAATTATTTGGGACAAGCTTTGGGGAAATACTCGAACTTATTTTGTATTAAAATATATCCAGATGGTTATTCGTAATCGAAAATTGGCCATAAAAGGAATATACAACAGAAAAGCATGGGTTTTGTCTTCGTTTGAGGTTTTTAAATTAATTGAAAAATGTGGTGGAAACTTTAGTATTGAAGGTTTAGAACATATAAAAAATTTAAACGAACCTGTTGTTTTTATAAGTAATCATATGAGTGCTATGGAATCGATGATATTTCCTTGTTTAATAGCTCCGTATCGGAAAGTTACTTTCGTTGTAAAAGAAGCTCTAACAACACATTTTTTATTTGGTCCTGTAATGCGAGCCCGAAAACCGATTACAGTAGGGCGATCTAATTCGCGCGAAGATTTGATGTCAGTAATAAAACAAGGAAAAGAACTTTTAACCGAAGGAACATCAGTAATTATATTCCCTCAAGGATCAAGAAAAGAAATATTTAAAACCTCAGATTTCAATAGCTTAGGCGTTAAATTAGCAAAATCGGCAAAAGTAAAAATAGTTCCCATTGCCTTAAAAACCGATTTTTGGGGCAACGGAAAACTTGTTAAAGATTTAGGAGCCATTCATCGCAACAAGAAAATATACATAAGTATAGATTCTCCTATCGAGATTTCGGGAAATGGTAAAGAAGCAAACGATAGGGCAATAAAGTTTATATCAGATAAATTAGATTATTGGAATAAAACTACGGAGTTGATACACTAATCGGGATTATTTTTCCATTAATATATTTATGATTTTCTAGAGCAAAGTTGTAAATAAATTGAGCCATCTCGTGAGCCTGAAGAGGAGCTTCGTAATTTGGGAAAGCCGATTTTAACATCTCGGTATTAACAGCTCCTAAGGCTAAGCAATTAAATTTTATATTATCGTCTTTAAATTCTTCGGCTAAAGATTCGGTTAAATTTGCTATTGCGGCCTTACTAGCACTATAAAATGACAAACCATTAAATTTAGCACTTCCCTGATAACCTCCCATACTTGAAATATTAATTACATGCTTTGTTGTTCCATTTTTTAACAAAGGAATCAAGCTTTGTATTACTATCGAAGGACTCAAAAAATTAATATTCACCATTTTTTGTATATCTTCAATCGAATTATCCAGAAAAGGTTTATTAATAAGGCATCCTGCATTATTAATTAAAATATCTATCGAATTAATATATTTTTTGATTTCGGTTATTAAACCAGATTCGATTTCATCAAGTTTACTTAAATCAAAAAACACAGGTTTGAAATTATCTAAATCATTTTCTTTGCATTTATTTTTCAGATTACTTAATAAAGATTCTGATCGAGCAATTCCAATAACTGTATTTTCTTTGTCATTGATAAATAATTTGGTTAACTCAAGCCCTATCCCCTTGCTTGCTCCTGTTATAACTATATTCATAAATTTTGTTTTATCTTTATCATTAAATTTAAATAAATTAATACTTTTTTGTGAGTAATTTATTGATTTGTAAAATAAATTATAAAATGTAAGTATTCTATGAAATTATTAAAGAAAATTATTCTTTGCAGCATTTTACTATTAGTAGTATCAGTAACTTATGCCCAGGATAATAAAGATACAGATAAAAAAGGTAAATCAAAGTCGAAAAATAAAAAGTCTTTTAAACCCCATTTTTTCTCAGGAGGTTCTATCTGGTTTGCATTTGGATCATATACTTTAGCTGATGTAAATCTAGTTTTCGGAGGACAAATAACCGAACGTATAAATTTAGGTGTTAGCGGAAAATATCAATATATTAATGACAAAAGAGCCTTTGCTGGAAATTTCGAAACACATGTTTATGGAGGAAGTGTATTTTCGCAAGTTGCCGTAATTAAAGATTTCAGGAATTTATTTAAGATAAAAGCACATAGTGGAATTATTGCACATATCGAGTACGAATTTCTAAATACCGATTACAATCAATTTCATATTGATAATTCGCCCGGAAAACCAGATCGATACTGGTTACATAATTTATTAATTGGAGGAGGTTATTTTCAACAATTTAATAAAAAATCAAAAGCATATATTATTATACTCTGGGATGTTTTACGTAATAAAAGAAATCCTTATGAATATCCCCAAATAAGAATTGGCTTTAATTTAGGAATCTAAAAAAATCACTCAAGACATTTTAGTTTTGAGTGATTATATAAATTGGATCAATTTAAAATATTATTCGTCATCATCTTCGAAGAAATCAATTAAAGCGCCAATATAGAATTCTCTCCATCCTTCTACAATATTGTCATAATCGCCATCAGGTATATTTACATGCCTTAATTCTAACTGTGTTCCTTTTTTATTCTCAAATAATTTTATGGTAACAATCGATTCTTCTTTTTGGTCTCCAAAATACCATTCTTGTACTATTTTTTTATTTGATTCAAACTCAATGTTTCGTCCAGTAATATCTCCTTCCCATAACGAAAACTCAGAATTAGGTTTTTCATCCATTATAGCTGGATAACCAGACCACAACTCAATAGTAAACGGATTTGTTAGTGATATGTACACTTCTTCGGGAGTTGCAGGTATAATAAAATATTGTTTAAAATCTTTCATATATAAATTCAAATTTATTTATCAAGTTCTATTTGATAGTAATTCTTAGATATGTTCTGATCATTCTTAAAATAAAAAGTTTCGCCCCATTTATGAACTACTTTAAGATAAATACGAACAGCTTCATCTTCAACAATAATTGTTCTGGTAATCACCATTCCGTACTTTTCAAATTCTTCAACGGTTTTGCCTTGAGGGTATTCTTTAGTTAAATCTAAAAATTCGTTAGTAGCTTTTTGCGCTTGTCGTTCTAATTTTTCAGCAAGTACTTTTGCCTTTCGTTTTTCTATATCATCTTTCAGAATTGTTTGCTTGTTTTGTTCTGCTAACTCAAATGCTACTTCCTCATCTTTTCGTCTCTTTTCCGATAATTTTTTCTCTTCGCTAATCTTTGCTTGTTTTTTTTCTTTTCTTAAGGCAAGCTCAGCTTCTTTTTGTTTTCTTCTTTTATCATTTTCAATTCTCAGCTTTTCGAGTTTTTTAGCTCTAGCTTCTTCGGCTAAGCGCACTTTTTCTGCTTCAATTCTTTTTAGCGAGTCTGCTTGAGCTTTAAGAAAAGCTTCTTCGGCAGCTTTGCGTCGAGCTTCAGCTTCAGCTTCAGCTTTAGCTCTTTTCTCAGCTTCTTCTTTTAATTTTTTTGATAAAAGTTCCTTTTTTATTCGTTCGGCTTCCAAACGTTCAGCATCTTCTTTAGCTCTACGTTCAGCTTCAGCTTTTTCTTTAGCAAGTAATCTCGCTTTTTGTTCAGCTTCTATGCGAGCTTTTTCTACTATAGCTTTTTTACGTGCTTCTTCTTGGGCTTTAAGTTTTGCTTCGAAAGCAGCTTTCTTTCGAGCTTCAGCTTCAGCTTTTTTACGTACTCGTTCTTCGGCAGCTAATCGATTTTTTTCAGCCAATTGCTGTTTTTTCAATTCTTCTTGTCTCTTTAATTCCTCAAGAGCTTTTTTACGAGCTTCAGCAGCGGCTTTTTCTGCTGCTATTTTTTCGGCCTTTTCAGCTGCTTGAGCTATTTTCTTTGCTTCTACCCTCTTTTGTTGCTCTATTGCCCTTTGTTGACGTTTACCTTCTAAAGCTTTCTTATGAGCCTCTTGTAATTCGCGCTCTGCTCGTGCTACCTTATTTCGGATTTTAGCCGAATAATCCACATCATGGTCAAAGCCTTCCATTTCTCCATAAAATTTAATAACTCCAACAGGTTGAGTAAAAACAAATGTATTAACCCCTTCGTATTGTTTAAAAAGCTCTACAGCAAAATTAATAGGAGAAAATGAATGGTCTATTGGTAATTCGGGAATATGCGTATTAACCTGAATTTTTTTCGTTACATATCCTTCTTTTGCAAATTCGAAAATATAATCCTTATTTATATCCAACGATTCTTTAAACTTCCCTACTCTATCTGTTTTTATAGTTTTAATTAGCTTTCCATTTTCGAAAAGCTTTATCATTCCGTTTTTCGAAGTCCCATTTTTAAACGTCAAGCGTCCTTTTAAATCTAAAGAATTCTGCGAAACAGCGATCCAACTTATAGTTATAAAACCTAGAATAAGTAAAAATCTTGTTGTGTATTTTATATTTTTTGAAATCATTATTTGCTATAATTTAAAAACAGGAACTGTAAATATAAAATTAGAACCTTCACCCTCTTTGCTAAATACATTAATTGTTCCATTATTTTTCTCAATAAATTCTTTTGATATAATCAAACCTAATCCTGTTCCGGTTTCTCCACTTGTACCTAAAGTACTAATATTTGAGTCTATTTTAAACAATTTTTCAATATTTTTTTTGCTTATGCCAACCCCATTATCTTTAACTTCAACTTCAACATAATTATTATAATTATGTGTTATTATTTCTATTATTCCTTTACTTTCTGTGAATTTTACTGCATTTGACAGAATATTTCTTATAACTGTAGAAATCATATTTTTATCAATAAATGCATCAATCGGTTCATCCAGATTTAAACTAAGCTTTATATCCTTTTGTTTTATATTATCTTCTGTATCTTTTATATTTTCGAGAATCAGCTTATTTATATTAATTTTTTCAAGATCCACATTTATCCTTCCTGTTTGAGATTTAGCCCATTGCAGTAAGTCTTCTAATAAGTTATATGCGTCGCTCGAAAACTTATTAATTTGAGTAATACATTCTATTATTTTATCGTATTCGTAAAGTTTATGCCGCTCAATTAATAACTCAGATAAACCAATAATTGTATTAAATGGATTCTTTAAATCATGTGCAATAATAGTAAAAAATTTATCTTTTGTAGCATTAAGTTCTTCTAGTTCTAATTTTTGCTTTTTTATCTCTTTTTGCTTTTTTACTAATTGTTCTTCAAGTATATTACTGTTTCGCAATCTTTTAATCAAAGTTTTTAAAATTGCTTTGCAAACTTCAAAACTGTTTAGAAAGTCGCGTTGTTCTAATTTTAATAAGTGAGTATCTTTGTTACTTATTACTGTGGCCGATCTAGTTTCAGAATCAATAAGTGAATATTCTCCAAAGAAATCATTTTCTTTTAAGTTAGTAAATATATGTTCTTCGCCTCGAACAATTACTTCGCCTGAGGATATAAAATACATAGCATTTAGCTTATCCCCTTTTTGGAAAATTATTTGATTTTTTTTTACACTTATATCAGTTAAAGACAAAGCTAGTTTATTTATAGTTTCATCATCTAGCTCTGAAAATATGGAACTATTTTTTAAAATATTGATTTTATTTTGAAGACTTTTTTTATCTGGAATTTTCTTAGTCATTTGTATTGCCTAATATTGGTATTATAAAACTTTATAATACGTGTAAATACAACCATTGTTGCACAATTTTTGTTTACAAAGGGCTAAAAATTATCAATACTTACAATTATTTATTTTACAACTAAAAGATTTTCATTTAAGTTTCCTGACTCATAATAATCGAACAAATCATATGATGGCCAATTATCTACACTTGCTAATCCTTTCATCATCGTTTTATTAATATAAATAGGAAATCGAGCTCCATATTTAGGAGATGTATTGATAACCAACATCCAGCTTATTCCATTTTTTTCGCGTTTAATTAAAGCTGAAGTTCCAGATAAAGTACCTGTTCGCCACCAATACCCATTTTTATCTGTTCCTGTCCAACCAAAAGGACGAATTCTTCGAGAAGATCGAGTCATTTTCTTTATCGAATTATCCGATAAAATATCTTTTCGCTTCTGAAAACCATCAATAGCAACTATGAGTTTCATTAACTCTGTAGGTGAAGCCACCCATCCTCCTGCCGATCCAAGAGTCTCTATTGAATTTCCTCCATAGTATTTCGGAACAATCTCGCCTGTACCTAAACTAGAAGTAATTTTTCTTTCGCCTTTTAAGCCATAATATTTTACCTCGTTCTCGTATCTATCCTTAAGCAAGGATTTCCCTAAACGCATATCATAAATTCCTATTGGATTCAGAATATTTGTAACAACATACTCTTCGTAATCTTGATTGGTTACTTTTTCGATAACCAAACCTAATATGGCGTACCCAAAATTTGAATAGACTGATTTTCTCCCAGGAGTATAATCTAACTTTCGGTTTTTTAAAACATATTGAGTTACTATTTCTGTAGACAAAGGTAATTCTGCATTCATTTCATTAGCAATAGCTAAATTCTGAAACATCGGATCTCCTTTTCGATTAGTCCACCCCGAAGTATGATTAAGCAAGTGCTTAACGGTTATCGATTTTACTTTTGAATCTTTAATTTCTGAAAACTCATCACCATTTAAGATTCCTTTTTCGCCAAACACTTTATCTGACAAATCAATTTTACCTTCATCAACAAGTTTCATTATTGTTGTAGCTGTTATTAATTTAGAAATGCTAGCTACTCTAAATAAATGCTTCGGCTCTACCCTTACACTATCGTCTTTATCTGCATAGCCAAATCCTTTAGAATAAATTAATCGCTCATCTTTTACTACAGCAACTGAAGCACCAACTATATTCCATCTTTTCATGAATTTCTGAATCTGCAAATCTAATCCTTGCATTGACTCATAAGCCGAGAGATTGTTTGTTAGTTTTAATGATATAGGTTTTTTATCATCAGAGGGGATTATTTTTTCTATTGAAGATTTATCTGACCAAGAAATGGCTATTTCAGCCAAAAAAATTAAAATAAATAAAAAAGATATTCTTAAACTCCTTTTAATTTTCATATAAAAAGTATTCGTTCATACTAATTTCAGTACACTTTTAAATATAATACCTGTGTATCTGAATGTTATTCTTTTTTTAAGAAAAACGAGTGCAAAACTACACAAATAATTTTAACTTGATACATTTTACATTAAATTTTTAAAAATTAATGATATATACAATAATTAGTTTATTAACACAACTGTAGCAAAGGTGGGCTATACATAAAAAACATCCACTACTTCAGAAGAAATAGTGGATGTTAATAACTTTCTTTATTTTTAGAAGAATATCCCTAAAGATACTATAAACTGACTATTTCTAGAATCAAAATCAAAACTTTCATTTCCAATATTAACACTTTCGCCTAATTTACTTAAGTTGCCCTCATATTTCACATCAAGAGTTAATGTTTTAAATAAATCAAAACCTATACCTACTTGATACCCCCATGATGCATTTTTAAACTCTTCTTTATAGTCCATATCCATAAACCCCTTTAATGAAGGCTTCGAATCAAGAACAATAGTTCCGACAGGACCTGCTTGCAAACGCAAAGGACCTACTTTAAACCCTAGTAATATAGGAAAATCTATATGACGAAACTCTTGTTTCCTTATTTCTGAAGCTATTTTTTTATCTGACTTTAATGAAGTTATCTCTACCTCTCCTCCTGTTGATGAAAATAAAAGCTCGGGTTGAATATAAAAAGCTAATATTTGTATTCGAGTAAAAATACCAGCCTGAAAACCTACTTTTGAATCTTTTCCTTTTACCATAAGTTTATCAATGTCCAATTGATTCCTTATACTTAAAACTTCATCGGTTTTTATACTAGTTGTTGTAAGCCCTCCTTTTATACCAAATTTAATTTGAGACATTGAAGACAAATTAAATGCGAATACGCATATAAAAATAATAAATACTTGTTTCATTTTTTCCGTTTTAATTTTCGTTTTGTCATTCTAATCAAAAACTGTTCCATTATTGCTTTTATCGTTCCAAAAATAAATAATTTCTCTATTCTTTTGCATTAGTATCCTACAAAATTTATAAGACAAAACATTTTAAAGAATCTCTCGAAACATTTACCTTCAATTCTCATCAACAAAAAAACAAAACATAAGCAAAAGTTCTTACAGAAAATCACAGAATTACCGTCCGATTCGGTTATAGCATTTGATAAAATTCTTATTTATTATACCAGTTGTGAGACATTTACAAAAAATCAATTAAAAACATTCCCATTAGAGAAACAATACACTTTACAACATCAGTAAAGAATTTGATATACCTGACAACAACAAATACAAAAACTCAATATTCCCCTAAATTCAGGAAACTCAATGTTTAATATATATATTCTGTACCAGAAACTTATATTGACAACATAAAAACTCACTGTTTTTGGAAAAAACAGTGAGTTTAGTATGAATAATTCTTAAATTATTCATAATTTTACGACCTATATATGCTATATTTGTGACCTTGTTATTAATTTAAAACACATATGAATAAAAAAACTGCTACCGAAGAAATAGATTTAATTGAAGTATTTTCTAAAATTAAACTATGGATAGAATCGAACTTTAAAAAATTAATGAAGCTAATAATACTATCTATATTATTTACCATTAGAAATGGATTATGGTTCATTTTATTTATCATTATTGGAATAATTATTGGTGTTGTTAATCACAGTACTACTAAATTATTTTACAAAAGTCAAATGATTTGCCATTCGCAAATATTAAAAAGCTCTGAAGTAGTTAACTACATTAACAATTGGAATTTTAAATCATCCTTATCAAAACACACGCAAGATAAGTTAAAGGATATTCATGCTACTTTTCTTCTAGATATCAATGATGATGGAAATTGGGATGTTATTGAAGACTTCGAAAATTTAGAAAATTTAGATACTTCTATTATGAATCGAAGATTACAGTCTGATTTCTGTGTTGAATTAGAAGTTTATGACACAACTATTATTTCTGAAGTCAAACAAGAAGTCCTTAAATATTTATCCTTAAACAAAAGAGCTTCAACTAGGAATAACATTAATATTCGGCAACTACAAGAATTAATTCCTAAAATTAAAAAAGAAATATCAGAACTTGATTCTTTAAAGAAGAAAAAATATTTTTCAGACTCGAAACCTTTAAATGCTAAGCTTAACGAAATGTTTTTAATTGAGGAAAAAGAAATAAGACTATTTCATAATGATGTTATAAACTTAATAAAACAAGAACAACAAGTGGAGAAAAAACTTTTTCTAAGTAGCACTCCTTTTGAAGTAATTACTGATTTTTCGACACCAAATAAAGAGGTAAATAATCGAACATCTTTAATTAAAAAATTCATAAAAATATCTTTACTCTTGGGTTTCTTTATCATTTTATACTTTGATCAAAGGAAATTTATTCTAAATATAATTCGAACAAATAAAAAGCTGTCTTAATAGACAGCTTTTTTTAATTCATTTTCATCCAATTTACCAAACCTTTTTTATCGATAATTTCCATTAATTTGTCAGGTAATGGAGCAAATTTTATTTCTTTATTACCAACTGTAACTGTTCCTTGGTTAAAATCAATATTTACATTATCGCCAGTATTATAAGAATCTACTATTTCTGGATTTACAATTAAAGCCAATCCTTGGTTAATACACGAACGATAAAAAATTCGGTTTGATGATTTAACAATAACAGCTTTAACACCTGCATGAGCCAACCCTACAGCTGGATGCTCGCGCGAGCTACCACAACCAAAGTTTTCGCCCGCAATAATTATATCTCCAGCAGTTACATTTTTCGAAAAATTCTCATCAAATCCGGCAAATAAATGAGGAATAATTGCTTCGGCATCCGAACTCAAAACATTGTATGTTAAATTTCCTGCAAACATTTGATCTGTATTTATATTATCTGCATCGATATAGTTCCATACATTTCCTATTTTCCGATTGTCGTTTTGATTTATTTCTACTGTTGAGCTTGATTCTTTTTTATAAGGAAATTTATCGTTTTGCTTTTGTTTGCGAGGATCAGTTATTTCGCCTTTTATTGCACTATAGGCTACTGTTGCAGGCGAAGCCAAATAAATTTGAGCTTCTTTGTTGCCCATTCGACCTTTAAAATTTCTGTTTGCTGTCGAAATAACAGTAAAGCCATCAGCAGGGATTCCTCGTCCTGTTCCTAAACATGGTCCACAAGATGCACTTAAAACTGTTGCTCCGGCATTAATTAGCTTAGGCACTAAATTTTCTTCGATCATTTGCAAATATATTTGCTGCGAAGCAGGAATAACTAATAACTGAAATCCATCAG
>JAKSCO010000218.1 GCA_022360575.1 Bacteroidales bacterium
CTGATGGATTTCAGTTATTAGTTATTCCTGCTTCGCAGCAAATATATTTGCAAATGATCGAAGAAAATTTAGTGCCTAAGCTAATTAATGCCGGAGCAACAGTTTTAAGTGCATCTTGTGGACCATGTTTAGGAACAGGACAAGGAATCCCTGCTGATGGCTTTACTGTTATTTCGACAGCAAACAGAAATTTTAAAGGTCGAATGGGCAACAAAGAAGCTCAAATTTATTTGGCTTCGCCTGCAACAGTGGCTTATAGTGCAATAAAAGGCAAAATAACCGATCCTCGTAAACAAAAACAAAACGATAAATTCCCTTATAAAAAAGAATCAAGCTCAACAGTAGAAATAAATCAAAACGACAATCGGAAAATAGGAAATGTATGGAACTATATCGATGCCGATAATATAAACACGGATCAAATGTTTGCAGGAAATTTAACATACAATGTTTTGAGTTCGGATGCCGAAGTAATTATTCCTCATTTATTTGCCGGATTTGATGAGAATTTTTCGAAAAAAGTAACTGCTGGAGATATAATTATTGCTGGCGAAAACTTTGGTTGCGGTAGCTCGCGCGAGCATCCCGCTGTAGGGTTGGCTCATGCAGGTGTTAAAGCTGTTATTGTTAAATCATCAAACCGAATTTTTTATCGTTCGTGTATTAACCAAGGTTTGGCTTTAATTGTAAATCCAGAAATAGTAGATTCTTATAATACTGGTGATAATATTAATATTGATTTTAACCAAGGCTCAGTTACAATTGGTAATAAAGAAATAAAATTTGCTCCATTACCTGATAAATTAATGGAAATTATCGATAAAAAAGGTTTGGTAAATTGGATGAAAATGAATTAAAAAAAGCTGTCTATCAAGACAGCTTTTTATTTGTTCGAATTATATTTAGAATAAATTTCTTTTGATCAAAGTATAAAATAATAAAGAACCCCACGAGTAAAGATATTTTTATAAACTTCTTAATTAAAGATATTAAACTATTTATTTCTTTAGGTATTGAGAAATCAGAGATTATTTCAAAA
>JAKSCO010000194.1 GCA_022360575.1 Bacteroidales bacterium
CCTTTAAAAATAAGATTATCGATATTGAAATAATCTTTGAGGTCTTCGCCAAACACGACATTGGTTTCGCCCCCATTCATAAAAATGGGAGTTGTGATTATTGTTGGTGGAGTTTCTATAGTTACACCAAAGCTTTCTATTTTAATATGCAGCTTAATCGGCAGATTTGATATATTCAGATCGTTCGCATTGATATTTATCATTAAACTTTGTGATCCAAACTTGCAATAATCGCTAAGATTAAGCGAGTAAGGAGGAGTAAGCGACGGAACAACATATAGCGGATAGCTCGATTGGGCAAAAGCTGCACCAATAAGTATTTTAATTGCTACATATACAAATAAAAATAATTTACGCATGTTTCTTTTAGGGTATTATTTAATGATAATTTTAACCTGTTTTCTTTCTTTTTGAGCAATTACCATAAGTACATAAGTGCCGGTATTTAAATTTCCGAGTTGATAATCTACCTGATAGGTTTTCATTCCTTTTTGTTCTTTTTTATCGATTATAGAACCAAAGTTTATACTAAATAAATTAAGCTTAATGTCAGCAATTTCTCTAAGTTTAATCTTGGCTGTAAAGTTTCCGTTTGTGGGATTAGGGAATATTTTGACTTCAAGAATCAAAGGATCTTTGTAACCTAGATCATCAGGATTTTGATTATTTTCAACGCTATCTATAATCTCAATTTGCTTAACCGAGGTAGATATACATCCTCCCGAGTATGCCTTAAGCATCACATTGTATACTCCTTTTTGTTCTCCTTTCAGGTGTAGGATATATTCGGGTAATTTCTCTTGAGTAATATCTGTAAATACTTCTTGCTTGTAATTCCATTTCATACTATCAAGTTCCATATTGGATAGTTCGTATATGCAAATAGTATCTCCCATGTCGGCTTCAGAAGCCATTAAGAAATCAGCTTTGAGTGCATTATTCCCGACCAATACCTGTATTGTATCATGAGCATAACATCCAATATCATTAGTTACTTCCAGATAATATTTCCCATCTTTATTAACCTTAATAAAACGTTGTTTGGTAATTGTTTTGCTTTTGTTGTACCATTTATGCGAAGCAAAATCTTGTCCGTCGATGGTAATA